>SLIE01000070.1 GCA_007135795.1 Desulfobacterales bacterium | reverse complement strand
TGTAATGGCCTCAAAGGTTTGAGGGGCTCTCGTCAGTGTCTGGCCGGGGAAAAACTGGACCCTGATCCGTCCTTCCGTCCTTTTTTCCACCTCTTTACACCACGCCTCGGCGGTTTGCGCCTGGATATGGGTTGGTGGGAAAAAGGTGCTGTAGGTCAATGTAATCGGTCTTGCATTAGCGGACGGGGCAATTACGAAGAAACTGAAAACTGCAAGTGCCATAAAGCCAATCGTAAAAAATTTTTTCATCAGAGAAACCTCCTTAAAATACCTGAAAAGTAAATTGCTTTTTACCATAAGTCGCAGATGGGAATCTTTAACCTCCTTTCAATCCATATGATTTTTAAGGTTGCGGCCTGACATGACAATTTCTTCAACGAGAAATTCATCATGCATTCAACACATAGTAAGAGTTTCCAGGATCTAATTAAATAAGTAGTTGAATATTTTAAAACCGCAACATTTGTGAACGCAATCAAAGAACAAACACTTAACGCTTAATCAGATAATTTTTTTTATAGAATTTTACATACAATTTTTCATTCCATTACTAACAGGGGAGAAGTGGTTAGAAACTTAAATGACTTGTCAACACTGTGCCTCTCCCAGAACACCTGCATCCCTGATCTGAAAAATAGGGGCTCCGATGTTTTGCCATTTATACAAACCTGAACATGGCTAAAAATCAAGAACATCGTTTTTTAACAGCCCGCATTAAAACTTACAATTCTTCCCTGGATGCCACGCCCAAGCAGAGTTCAAGAATATTTTGACACGACAGTTCTGACGATGAACAACAAAAATGAAAATACCATGAGTAATACTTTTATATCGCATGATAGAAAACTATACAAGGAACAAAAATATACTGTCAAGTGTTTTTTGCATGCAATCCTTGCAACCACGGGATATTATATCTTCGTCGGTTCACTCACTTGCCCTGGCGTGCCGGATTGTAGGGGTTTTCAATAACTCCCTCACAATTACCAAAACATGAACTTAGGATCAGAGCCAGACAAATATAGAAACCGCACTTAAACAACGGCACGCCGCCGCAGCTCCTCAGCATATAACCGGCCTTCAATGTACATGGCCAAAGCCCTGACCGCCCGGTCTGACGATCGGAATATGACCATTTGCCTATCCATCAGTTCATTAACCAGGGGATCGAACAAGCTCCCGCCATCCACCACGCCAATGACTGGCTTGTGGAGTGACGCCACGAGCTTTGGCAGTTCTAACGCAATGCTTCCAGGCTCATCAAAACTGTATTGGTGCGTCTCACACGTGGCAAGCGTTCGCATAGCCGGGGACAGCGGATCGAGTCCGACAACGACGGCATCGACAGCAGGATCTTCGGCCAGATATCGAACCGCAAGTATATGCGCCTCGTCATCAGCCGCTGGACTTATATCCAGGGGGTTTCTGGGTTCCACCAAAGTATCCAGAGATTTTAATAAAAGCATTCCTTTTATCTTTTCAAGCGTTTTTTGTCCTATCGATGCCATGGTCATGGCAAAATCATCCGACTGAATGTTATCAGCCATGCCGACAGCCTCAAAGCCTGCACCGCTTAATGCTGCCAGTCGATTGCCATTGATGCTGCTGTTATTAAACCGCTGGGCAAGCATCATCAGGTCTTCAAACTGGGTAAAGGTGGCTGCCACGATCCCCCCCGACTGACGAATACAGGATTCGCAGACCGTGTAGTCCCCGGCCAAAGATGCGGTATGGCTTGAAGTGGCGGTTTTCCCTTCATGCGTGCGCCCAGCCTTATAGAAAATCACGTCCTTCCCGGCCAGGACAGCTTCCCGGACCCCCCTACTTAATGCAAGACCATCAAGATCTTTAAAGCCTTCCGCATAAATTGCGATGATGCGGATATCCGGATGGTTTTTAAAGTAATGCAACATATCGCCCAGCGTGAGGTCATTTTGATTGCCCACCGAAACCATGTAAGCAGGGTCAAGCGCCTCCCGCTTGCTGAGCCGGGTAATCATGAACGCGCCGCTTTGACTGATAAATGCCGCGTTGCGGGTGTGCTCACCCCGTCTTTTCGGCAATTTAGCTTCGGGAATAAATAACGTGTCGAACCTGCCAGGATGTGAAACGACCCCCAGGCAGTTAGCGCCCAGAAACACGGGCCCTCCATCGGCATCCAGGTGGGCCTGGCTTATTTTGTCCATCAACTGCGCGGCCCGCTGCTGGCTTTCCCGGGTTTCCCCCATTCCACCAGGGATCAACATTACAGTTTCAACCGTCTTCTGTTTCAAGATATCATTCACGATACCGGGGAGCTGTTCAGACACAACCGCAACCACCAAAAGATCTAATTTGATATCAAGGGCGGCCAGTTCCGGGACACAAACTATCGACTCAAAGGTTTCGGCTTTTGGCTGGATGATACGAAGGTTTTTCCTATCGAACCCCATGGACAGGATATTATTCAGGATGATCCGACCAAAATTGACCCTGGACAGGGATACCCCTATAATACCGATTGTTTCAGGATGAAGAAGACGATCGATTTTCCAGAATGGACGGGGTATCGGTATTTGCCCTGGCCTGGAAAATCGGCATAACCCATCCAACGGGACCATCAAAAAATCCGTAAAGGCGAAAGGGTTGATTTCAAGCTCTTCAATTGCGAATGGCGCCTTTGGATTGTTCAAGGAATAATAATTGGCCATTTCAATAAATGTCGAGAAGCATTCAATAAGCTGTTCATCCGTAACGATCCGCTTTCCCCCGCGGGTCAGGCCGGCCAACTTCTGGTAACTGATGGTACGACGAAACAGATCAAAAAACGTATCTCCCGTGCTCATGCCGGTAGCGGCCACGACTACGGCATGACCTTTGCGAAAACGTTTGGCATACAACTCGGTATCGGTGCCGCCGAGACCGGCGCTGATAACCATCCCGAATTCCCGTGTATTGCGAATCCCCACAATCATCTCATTGCCAAATGCCTGAGAGTCCGGCGGCATGTACTGGACCATCAACACCCCCCGAATATCCCGGGCAATGGCTTTGCGAAGCAAATCACCATCCAGCCCGCGATAATCTTCAAATGCATGGTCGGGGTCTCGCTCAATTCGCAGCGCAAAATTTTCCGGCACTTCATACATCATTCGCCGAATTGTGGAACGGATTTTTTCAGGTGTCTTGTTAATGACCCTGACGCCACCCACTTCAGTCTTGTGGACAATAGAAGGCGATACTATCTTAAGAACAACCTGCTCCCCAGGCATAATTTGCAGCACCTCGTCGGGCTGGCGAACGCCTTTGGGCAGGAAATACGCATCTGGCGGCGTTTCAGCGCCGGAATATTTCAACAGAGAATACGTTTCGTATTCAAAGAGCCAATAACGGCCCTCTTCTTCGGCAAACCTAAATAGCTTTGTAATAGCATCAAAATCAATGAGAGATGCAATTGAAGAGGGGTCATGAAACTGATCGCTCATATCATTTTTTCCTGATCTCATCAAAGTCCAAATGCCAATTACATATGGCTTACTGTAATCTGGTATCAGTGAAGAATCTTTGCAAATTGTGAAAAACAACTACTCATCATGCAGACCATAGATAAGGGAACATTTTCTCGTGAACGACCTGGTTTTCGGAAAGTATTTGTCGCAAAAATCAAAATGGATAGGGCCGCTGCCTGAAAATCAGAGAGCGGCCCCTTGAAGCTATATTGTAAGAATAGTCGTGCCACTGTTGCCCATCAACCCATAGGTCTGGGCCATTGCAGTTTTACAATTAGGCACTTGACGTTCACCGGCACGCCCGCGTAATTGGTCGCATGCTTCTACCACCTGCCAGATTGCCTGCGCTCCGATGGCCTCTCCGAAAGAGGCAAAACCACCGCTGGGATTGACAACCAATTTGCCACCCATCTGTGTTTTCCCCTCCCGAAGCATTTTGTGCGCTTCACCTTCACCACAGAACCCGCAAGTTTCAAGATACTGCAAATAATGCCAGGAACTGTTGTCCGGGAGTTCAAGCACGTCAATATCTTCCGGTCCAAGTCCCGATTTTTCGTATGCCTGTTTTGATGCAGAATAGCTTTCACTCAGCAGCGGCGCCTCGGCTTTTGAGGGTGCGGAAAGAGCGGAAATACGAATGGTCGGGTCGCCATAGATAGCACTACCCATAGTGGTGGCAGCGATTTTTACAGGTTTGTTTGCAGATTGAATTTTCTTGGGATCTGCAGAAAGAATCACTACTGCCGCACCATCGCTGACCGCGCAGATCTCGTATAAACGCAGGGGGTCACATACCATTTTGGAATTGAGTACTTCATCCCGGGTGTATACTTTTTTGTATCTGGCATTGGGATTTTTGGCGCCGAACTGGCTGAGCAGAACTTTTACATCAGCAAGATCTTCCGGAGTATCGCCATACTTTTCAAAACGTTTTCGGCATTCCATAGCCCAGTAAATCGGGTTGGGCATACCGGTCATGCGCCATCGAAGGACATCCCTGTCCTGCCTAGGGTCATCGGACTTTGCAGTTAGAAATCCCTTCGGTGAAAGATCGACACCAACGGCCATTACCGTATCGGTTTCACCCGCAGCGATACTGTTGTATGCCATGCGGATAGCAGCGGATCCAGTAGCACAGGCGTTGTACACATTAACCACTGGCACACCTGTTTCGCCAAACATGCTTTCGATATACTGGCCGGAAAGATGACCCGCATTGCCGCCGTATATCAGAATGCTCGACATGATGGCCTGAATTTCTGTCCACCGAACGCCAGCATCTTTTAACGCCTCGGCCACGGCGACTTCGCCAACCTCAACGAAATTCTTGTCGTTGAATTTTCCCCACGGATGCTCGCCTGTTCCGACGATATAAACATCTCTCATTATTAGCACCTCATTTTTTTATAATTTTGAATCTGCACGGTTTTATTTTACGGCCCTGAAAGCCCACGTAACCACGTCATTGCCATCCTCATCCTTGTACAGGACATAATCAAAGGTCTCTACTTCCTGACCAATTTTGAGAGAATCAAGATCAGTTTCCATGATGAGACCTGCTACGGATATACCCTCGGGAAATTCAACTAATCCGAGACCGTAAGGGGTAATGTCGCCCGTGGTCTTAAAGGGCGGAGGACACATATAGTGCTGAATTGTAAAGGTAGCAAGCTTTCCCTTGTTGGCAAGCAACACCTTTTCAACGTTTTCCCGGGGGCAGTCCGGTCGATGCTGGGCATGGTATTCCGGGAAAAAATACGTATCGCAATCGTGGCATTTCGCACTTCTGATTCTAACACCTTCATCTGTCCAGGAAAACAGGTCGGGCAACCGGGGGACTTTCCCTTCAACTTTATCTATCACTTGCATGGCATAGCCTCCTTACTTTTAGTCTTGATTGAAAATTTGCCTCCCTGCGTAAAAAAGACACGAATTTGCAGAGGGTCTGTTGTTATATTTATTTCCCCTTGAACTGGGGGTCTCTTTTTTCAACGAAAGCGGCGACGCCTTCAACTTTGTCTTCCGTACTCAATGACAGACTATACATTTCACGCTCATAGGCCAACCCGGACTCCAAACCCAACTGCATTCCACGATTAATAGCTGTCTTTGCGATCCTTACAGCGACGGTGCTCTTAGATGCAATCTTGCCGGCGATTTTCATAACCGTGGGCATCAACTCGTCAATCGGTACCACCTTGTTAACCAACCCCAGCCGGTCGGCCTCCTGGGCGGAAATAATGTCACCGGTGAGAATCAGTTCCTTGGCGCGGCAAACCCCGATCAGCCGGGGCAAACGCTGAGTGCCCCCGCCACCGGGAATAATCCCGAGGTTGATCTCCGGCTGTCCAAACTTGGCTTTTTCATGGGCAACAATTATATCACAACCCATGACGATCTCACATCCGCCTCCGAGGGCAAATCCGTTAACCGCAGCAATAACTGGTTTGGGACAATTTTCAACAAGCGCACCCAAGCGATCTATTTTATGCGCATCTATAGGCATTGTTTGCTGAAGTTCCTTAATATCGGAGCCGGCAACAAAAGACTTTCCCGAACCGGTAAGAATGATCACCCGGACATCCTCGTCGGCGGTAACATCAGCCATGGCAGCCCGAAATTCCCCGCGTGTCTGGTTGTTCAGCGCATTCATTGCGTCCGGTCGATTAAATGTAATCGTCGCGATATTATCTTTTTTTTCCAAAATGATATTTTGAAAATCCATATCCCCCCCTTTTGGTCAACTGGCGTTCTTATGCCGACGGATGCCGTATTCACACAACTTACTCAAAGCCTTTACCCCTGACAGGATGGATGTGAACACCGGAAGATCCTTGCCAAGTTCCTCCATGATTCGGTTCTTGTATTCATTGTAACCAACCAGCATACAGATGATAACAGGCTTTTTGTACTTGGCTGTGATCTTCTGAACGGTTTTGTCATCAAGCACCGGCATGGTGTATTTCATACCTGCCAGGATCAGCACGGCTGCATCGATGCCGGGATCTTCGAGCGGTGCGGCCAATGTCGATTCCAATGTCTTGACCAATCCCAGTTTTTCAATGGAGTACCAGAGGTCAACCGGATTTGAAGGTGGCATGTTGGGCGGAAAGACATCCTTGAGTCTTTCAATGGTCACATCACTTAACTTAGGCATTTCAAGCCCATGTTCAGCACAGATATCTGAGACCACGACACCCACACTCCCGGCAGCAGTCACGATAGCGACACGATTTCCTTTAGGGAGCGGTTGGGTGCTGAAAACCTTTGCCCAATCCTTGATTTCAGTGAAATCATCAGCCTTGATAAGACCGGTCTGCTTAATTGCCGCCTCTACAATCTTGGTGTCTGAAGCCATACTGCCGGTGTGACTCATAGCCGCTCTGGCCCCGGCCTCAGTCCGGCCGCCTTTGAGAAAAATCACCGGCTTTTTGGCTGCCACCCGTTTGGCAATGGGCACGAATTTGGACCCGTCGGCGATGCTTTCAAGATACATGGAAATTACTTCGGTCTGGGGATCATCGCCAAAATAGTCCAGCAGGTCGTTTTCATTGACATCGCATTTGTTACCGATGGAGCAAACCTTGTTGATGCTCAAGCTTTTGTTGACCACTAGATCCGAGGACATAGCGGCCGCCAGCAGGCCCGATTGGCCGATAAGCACCACATTGCCCTGTGGTACGTCCTTCATAGGGAAAAAAGTTGTGGTGATATCCCTCGAAACGATGCCAGTGCAATTGGGCCCCATGACGCGGATATTTTTTTCCTTGGCAATCGCAACGATCTGCTCCTGCAGTTTCGTACCTTCCCCACCGACTTCGGCAAAACCCATGGCCTCGATAATAACAGCCTTCACCCCTTTTTCACCGCACGCCCTCATAGCATCGACACAGAATTTTGCAGGAATGATAATCACTGCAAGATCGACATTGCCGGGCACATCCTTTACAGACGGGTAGGCTTTCAGACCCAGTACTTCGTCGGCGCTGGGGTTAATGGGATAAATGTCTCCTGAAAAATCGCTGTCTATAATATTTTGCAGTATCAGATTGCCGTCTTTTTTCGGATTGGTGCTTGCACCAATAACGGCAACGGATTTTGGTTTAAAGAAAAGCTCCATCATGGTCGTATCATCCTTTTATCGCTTGTTATCCAATCAATGTGCAAGTGGCGGACTGCCACTCCCAAACGCTCCGTTTACAGCCTCATGGCGGCCTGTCTGGGACCGCCGCAGTGCATTGACCCTCTGATTAATCCTCGAGGATGATGCGTGCATCAACTACCACCGCACCGTCTTCATACGCAAAGAGCGGATTCATATCGATTTCCTTAACCTGGGGCGTATTGTGAACAAAGTTGGAAAGCTTTACGAGCATATCCTGAAGATATGGGACATCGGCCGGAGGCTGTCCCCGATAACCTTCCAGAAGCTTCTTCCCTTTGATTTCATCTATCATTTCAATTGCATCCGCTTTCTCAATGGGAACGATCCGGAAAGATACATCCTTGAGGACTTCTACCAGAACACCGCCAAGACCGAACATAACGACCGGGCCGAAATTAGCGTCCTTGATCATCCCCATGATGATCTCGAGACCTGGTTTGGCCATGCTCTGCACGGAAATCCCTTCGATATGGGCATTTGGATATGCTGTTTTACAGGAGGTCGTAATCTCGTCAAAGGCTTTTTCAACCTCTTCTTTGCTTTTCAGGTTGACTTTCACGCCACCTGCATCGCTTTTATGCGTTATGTCCACGGAAGAGATTTTCAAAACAACCGGATAACCCATCTCTTCGGCAATGGCTACGGCTTTTTCTTTTACCGGCGCCAATTGCGTATCCGTGCAACTGATGCCCGCTTCGGCAAGGATTTGCTTGGCCTCGATCTCTGTCAGAACGGACCTGTTTTCTTTTTTGGCTTGAGCCAATACCGCATTGGCAGTCATTGGACCTCCTTCATTAGTAACATCTTGGTCATCTGGTTGATTACTGTATAATAAACATAGGACCGATAGCTTATCCGTACCCCCCCGTGGTCCCTATCGGATCACGTACCGGATAGTCTGCCATGGAGAGGGGGTTTTTTAATTAAAGCCCTGTTTCAAACGCAAATGTCTGGTCCGGGTCAGTGATGGCGAGCAATCGGACGATAGAGCCGTCCCCGCCTTTCCAGCGCCATGGACAAACAACGAAAAAGCACCGTTTTCCGGTTACCTTGTCAATTTCGCC
>SLIE01000234.1 GCA_007135795.1 Desulfobacterales bacterium | reverse complement strand
TCCTCCATTGCCGGGATTGTCGGACGTAGTGGACCGGCAGGGTATGTTTTTAACGACGGTTATTCCGCTGCCAACCGGGGTATATCCCTTTTGACGGAAACCTGGGCAAGGGAGGGCGCTCCTGAAGTACGGGTCAATGAAATAATGCTCGGTTTTTTCGAAACCCGGCATGGAGAAAGGACCCGGGGGTGGGAATCTCTTTCTGAAAGGCAGAAGCAGGATATTCTAAATCATACGTTGCTTAGCAGAACCGGCCGGATCGAGGATATGATTAAGATTGTGCTATTTCTATTGAATGATGCTTCCTTCATGACCGGAAGCGTGATACGTGTGGATGGGGGATATGTTCTGGGAGGCGATCCTGTTCCCCCCATGCCCGCGGGGCAAAAAGACGTATAATACATTGGGTTTACTATCAGCTGTTGATTGAAGGATTTGTGGTTAAGAAGTTCGTCTCTGAGCAACATGAATATTGCCGCTTCCACTGGCGGCCTGATAGGACCGATATAAGTATATTTTAAGAATATAAAGGAGTTTGACGTATGGATGCAATAGAAAAGGCCGGCATACCGCCGGTACGGTTAAGTGGCAAGAGTGCTTTTAGTTTCAAATGTCACAAGGATGTGGCGTGTTTTACCAAATGCTGTCATGGTATTAATATCATGTTGACCCCATATGACATTATCCGGCTTAAAAATCGCCTGCAGATGTCTTCCGAAGAATTTCTCGCAATGTACACGATTCCCCGGATTCTGGAAAAAACCGACCTTCCTGTGGTTACACTCAAAATGCTCGATGACGTGGAAGGGGAACCGGCTTGCCCCTTTGTAAGAGAAAACGGGTGCCTTGTGTACGAAGATCGTCCCACGACTTGCCGTTACTATCCAATTGGTGTGGGTTCTTTAAATTACAAGGAAGAGGACCCAGATGGATTTTATTTTTTCGTCAATGAACCTCATTGTCTAGGTTTTGAGGAAGATGCGGACTGGACGGTGGATGAATGGCGGAGAGATCAAGGCGTTGATGTTCATGATGAAATCAATGCTTTGTGGACGGATCTCATAGTGAGGAAACGTTCTCTTCCGCCCAACATACGACTCACCCAGAAAACCAAGAATATGTTTTTCACGGCAAGCTATGATATAGAAAAATTCCGCAGATTCGTTTTTGAAAGTTCATTTCTGACCATCTATGATATTGCGGCGGAAGAAATCGAAAAAATCAGAAATGATGAACTGGCGCTACTCGATTTTAGTTTCAGATGGCTCAACTGGCTTTTGTTCAGGCAGGGTGATTTCAAACTCAATGACGAAGAGATTGAAAAGCGAAACAAGGGTGATGCGGAAAATCTGTAAACAATTATTCGAAATGGGTTTGAAGCGAGATTGTATGCCATCGCAAATCCGTTGGGCCACCCCCATGCAGACCCGGGATAATGAATATTGCGGGCGACGTGCAGAGTGGGAGAAGGCATACGCAGCCAAGCTGCAACCCGACAATTGCCCAATTATCTGATTTCTTATGAATGCATCAATATAATTCGTAGTATTTCGTAAAAAAAAAGACACTCGGTCGAAATTTCATGCCGGATGTCTTTTTTTATTCATGTCTGTAACAGTTTACCTGCTAATAATCCGGATAGCACAAAGTTTTATGGTAATGTGTTTCAAGTTCCGGATCGTTGATACGGGAGTCAAGGTCAACATTGAAAAACGTGGCGACTGGATTCAGAATTTCGGGATTTGCGGCGTGAACCTGCCGAACTGTTTCAAGTATCTTGTTCAATCCTTTTGGGGTCATTTTTCCGAGTGGTCTGCGGCAATTGCAGGGTAATATGCCAAGAATGTGCATCAGTGTTTTGAGGGGCAGGGGGTTTCTCGCTCTGCAGGTAACCTGCCCAAAAGGCGTGCTCTCGGTTGTTGAAACAGTTACCAGGTTAAAAAGAGGAACCATGGCCATGTTTAGCCTGCCTGCTTCTTCAATGTTGCCGCTTTCCAAGTGGTTGACCATTTCCGTAACCGCTTTCGGGGCTATATTGGATATAACGGATATCATTCCACTCCCCCGTATTCCAGGGTCAGTCATGATATCAAAGCCGAGACCGTCATCCCCGGAATATATAATATATTTGTCACCGCAGCAGGTTCTGGTTCGTCGCATATTCTCAAGATTACCAGTTGCTTCCTTTACGCAGCAGACATTGGGGTGTTCTTTGAATAAGAGGGCAAGATCTTCGGGTAAAAGCTGGGTACCCGTCCTTCCAGGAATCACGTAGGGAATGATGGGCATGTCCGGATATGCAAGCGCCACGGGAGCAATATATTCACGCCTGATTTCCAGAGAACTGGGGCCGTTGTAGTAGGGGTCTACCATCAGAACAGCGTCGCATCCGGCCTTTACGGCATGCTCAGCGGCAGATATCGCCTCCGCAGTATTATTGCTCCCGGTTCCGGCTATGCACATGCACCTGTTTCGGGTCTTTTCGGCAATTATGTCGATAACCCGCACGTGTTCGTTCCACGACAGCGTAGGGCTTTCCCCTGTCGTACCTGCGGCGAGAATGCCGGTAATACCGTTTTCGATCTGGTACGACACGATTTTTTCGAGACCGGGATAATCAACCGAGCCGTCTTCATGAAACGGGGTAACAAGTGCAGTGAAACATCCATGTTGCAAGCCGGGTTGCATGTGTCCTCCTTACAAAGAGAGTAGAATTAGGTGTTCGGCCGAGCCCGGCCTTGTTGGGAAATCAGGTATTATTTTCCATCGGTTGCCAATGCATTCCGCTCATTGTATAAGCAGATGCAATCATGAGCCCGCATGATAAAGGCGGCAGCGAGCCAATTATTATGAATACCCCGCGGTGTGTCAATTAAAAAATATACAAGTCGGGCCTGGAAATCATTATCCTGGATGCTTGTGGTTAATCTTGTCGTTCCCTTATGAAGGAAACTGTCTTAGATGAAGCGCCCATGTAAATTCCGCACTGGGTTTGTCGTAAAGGAAACTTCCAGTTATCATCCATCTTCAGGAATTTTCCTTGACAAGCAATAGAACTCTTTTCTAAATTTTAAATGAGCATCATCAGTCTGTTTTGGTGCATTATATATACATATTAAATAAAATAAAGGTATGAAAGATTATGGCACAAGCGAGAAATGTCCATGAGTATATTGAAAAGCAGCGCAAAGCGATTGATTCCAATCCGGAATGCGGTATGAGCCGGTATAATCTGGCTACTGCTTTACTGGGTCTTCGAAAGTTTGATGAAGCGGAAGAGGAGTTGCTGGAAGCCGTCCGCTGCAGCCCCACGCTTGCGGAAGCTTACGTGCAGCTTGGCGGGTTATGTCTTCAGAAAGGTGACCTGGATGGTTGCCTGGCGTACAATGAGAAAAGTGTCACCGTACGGGCAGGTTTCTTTGAAGGGTATGGCAATATCGGGTTTGTCCAACTCCAGAAGGGGAAGATAGATGAGGCCATATATGCCCTGGAAAAAGCGATTCGCTTCAACCCGAATTTCATACAAGCCCGTGCTACCCTGGCCAATGCTTACCTGATGAAAGGGGATGTGGATCAAAGCATCGAAATCAATCTTAAGGCGCTGGAAGTAGATTCCGAGTTTCCCTTTGCGCACAATAATCTGGCAATCTGTTACCTTGAAAAGGGCGATTGCGAATTGGCTGAAAAACACTGTAAAAAAGCGATGGCGCTTGGCTACGAGGTGGCACCGGAGATCATTGAAGAAATCGAAAAGTGCAAAACCGCATAGTAAGCAAGGGGATGGCCGCAGGAAGAAAATTTCTCCGACAGTCACTGGATTGTCGAACATGGGATGCGTGCGTCGTTTGTTTTTCATTGACAAACAAGAACCATTAATCTATAAAAAAGTCTTTTATGCTTTTATGGATGTAATAAAGAGCCTTGAATTGTCGGGTATGCACAAGGTTCTACAGAATAATTGTAGAAATCGAAGAAGAACAGATGGATGGTGGTTTAAATATTAACGAAAGGGAGGATGACAATGGCAAAACACAAAACCCCCTTGCTGGACCAGCTTGAAAGCGGACCATGGCCGAGCTTTGTATCGGACATGAAGCAGGAAGCTGAAGCAAGGGCAAAGAATGTAAACAATGTTGAGTACCAGATCCCCGTGGACGTTGTTGAAGACTTGTTGGGAGTTCTCGAGCTTTCTTTCGATGATGGCACGACGCATTGGAAGCATGGCGGTATCGTCGGTGTTTTCGGTTATGGCGGCGGCGTTATCGGACGCTACTGCGACCAGCCTGAAAAATTCCCTGGTGTGGCTCATTTCCATACCATACGTGTTGCTCAGCCCAGTGGTAAATTCTACAAGACCGAGTTCCTGAGACAACTTTGCGATCTGTGGGATTTCCGCGGAAGTGGATTGACCAACATGCATGGTTCAACCGGTGATATTATCTGGCTGGGAACCACCACGCCGCAGATCGAGGAAATTTTCTATGAGCTTACCCATAACTTGAATCAGGATCTGGGTGGTTCAGGCTCCAACCTGAGAACCCCCGCTGACTGTATTGGCCAGGCTCGCTGTGAATACGCCTGTTACGATACCCAGGATCTCTGTTACCAGTTGACCCTGGATTATCAGGATGAATTGCACCGTCCGGCATTCCCATACAAGTTCAAGTTCAAGTTTGATGGTTGCCCCAACGGTTGCGTGGCTTCCATTGCACGTGCGGACATGTCGTTCATAGGCACCTGGAAAGACGAAATCCGGATTGATCAGGATGCGGTCGGTGGATACGTCAGTGGTGATTTGAAACCCAATGCCGGCGCACATAGTGGTCGCGACTGGGGTGCATTCAACATTGAAAAAGAAGTCATCAACCTTTGCCCGACCGAATGTATGCGTTACGAAAACGGCAAACTTGAAATCAACAACAGAGAATGTACCCGCTGCATGCATTGCATCAACGTAATGCCGCGTGCACTGCGTCCCGGCGTTCAGACCGGCTGTTCGATTCTGGTTGGCGCAAAAGCTCCGATCCTTGACGGCGCGCAAATGGGTTCCCTTCTGGTACCGTTTGTTGAAGTCAATAAGGAAAGTGGCTATGAGGAAGTCAAGGCTGTTATCGAAGCCATCTGGGATTACTGGATGGAAGAAGGTAAGAACCGTGAACGTCTCGGCGAGCTTATGAAACGTCGCGGTTTCCAGTCGCTCCTCGAAGCTGTTGGCATCGATCCGATTCCGCAGCATGTCTCTGAACCCAGGCACAACCCCTACATTTTCTGGAAAGAAGATGAGGTTGAAGGCGGCTGGGAACGAGATGTCACCGAATACAGAAAACATCATCAACGATAGGGGGTGGGAAGAATGGCATTTATATCTTCGGGGTACGATCCCAGCAAGCCGATGGAGAATCGGATTACCGATATCGGACCGAGAAAATACGACGAGTTTTATCCGCCGGTGATTGCAAACAACAAAGGCAAATGGCTGTATCATGAAATTCTGCAGCCTGGCGTTCTGGTTCATGTTTCCGAAACAGGCGATGAAGTGTACACAGTTCGTGCCGGCGGCGCACGTCTGATGTCTGTTACGCTTATTCGTGAAATTTGTGAAATTGCGGATAAACACTGTGACGGGTATGTCCGCTGGACAACCCGTAACAACATCGAGTTCATGGTCGACAGCAAAGATAAAGTCCAACCGCTGATTGACGACCTGGAAAGCAGGAAGTTCGACGCCGGTTCCTTCAAGTTTCCGGTTGGTGGAACAGGTGCAGGCATTACCAATATCGTCCATACCCAGGGATGGATTCATTGCCACACACCGGCTACGGATGCGTCCGGACCGGTCAAGGCAACCATGGACGTTCTTTTCGATGATTTCAAGAACATGCGGATGCCTGCGAATGTCAGGGTTTCACTGGCATGCTGCTTGAACATGTGTGGCGCGGTTCACTGCTCGGACATCGCGATTCTTGGGTATCACAGAAAACCGCCCATGATCGATCATGAATACCTTGACAAGATGTGCGAAATTCCTCTGGCAATTGCTTCCTGTCCGACGGCCGCCATCAAACCCAAAAAGGTTGAATTTAACGGTCAGACCCTTAACAGTGTCGAAGTCAACAACAGTCGCTGTATGTTCTGTGGAAACTGCTACACCATGTGCCCCTGCCTTCCGCTTTCCGATAAGGAAGGTGATGGCATCGTGCTGATGGTTGGTGGCAAGGTTTCAAACCGTATTTCAGAGCCGAAATTCTCGAAGGTTGCAGTTGCTTTCCTTCCCAATGATGCCCCCCGGTGGCCGCAAACGACGGATAAGATCAAGAAGATCGTTGAAGTTTATGCAGCAGATGCCCGTAAATACGAGCGGGTTGGTGAATGGGCCGAGCGTATCGGCTGGGAAAGATTCTTCGAAAAATGTGAGCTTGAATTCACCCATCATCTGATTGATGATTTCCGTGATCCCGCCTATTACACATGGCGTCAATCCACTCAGTTCAAGTTCTAAAAACAAAAAATGAAAAACCACGGCCGGGAAGGTTTCCGGCCGTGGTATTTTCTCATTTAAAGGACGCAGGCAATGGAATACGAAGAACAAAAACAGTTGATGATCGATCAGTTGATGAAAAAAGGCAAGACCAAGTCAAAGTTTTATTTCAGTGATCTGGCAAAGATACTTGACATGAAACCCCGGGAAGCTAAAAAAGTCGTTAACAAGCTGGTCGAAGAAGGCATACTCGAGTTCTGGTCAAGTGGCAGCACCTCCATGTACGGTCTTAAAGGTCAGGGCAAACAGACTGCCGCAGAGCATGAAGAATAGCAGTCAATCCTTTTTTCGTACCTGCCTGGTTTATCGTTTTTATACAAGCAGGCGAATTTGAGTGCAAATGTATCACAACAATTCGATTGATATTCCACGGATTTTAATCGCGGCACTGCGCGGTGGGTCCGGAAAAACGGTGGTGTCCATCGGAGTGATTGCAGCCCTGGCCCGCTCAGGAAAAGCAGTTGCCCCTTTTAAAAAAGGTCCCGATTATATTGATGCAGGCTGGCTGGCAATGGCTGCCGGTCGGCCTTGCCACAATCTTGATTCCTTCCTTTTCAACGAATCTCTTATCGCAGAGTCTTTTCTTAGTCACAGTCGTCTTGCCGATATTTCCATAGTAGAGGGAAATCGTGGACTGTACGATGGTTTGGATGTAACGGGTGCGACCAGTAGCGCCGCACTTTCCATACTCCTGCAGACTCCGGTTATTTTGTGCATCGATTGTACCAAGAGTACCCGCACCGTTGCAGCGCTTGTTATGGGGTGTATGTCATTTGATCCATTGGTGAACATCGCAGGCGTAATTCTGAATCGTGTTGCCGGTGTTCGGCATGAAAATCTTCTCAGAGACTGTATCCAATCCTACTGTGGCATTCCGGTTGTGGGTGCCATACCGAAACTGCCGGGTGACAACTTCCCCGAACGTCACATGGGGCTTATTCCCACTCCTGAGCATTCATGGGCATCGGCATCTATTGAATCGATATCCCGGATTGCAGAAAAACACATTGATATCGAGGCCCTCTGCAATATTGCAAAATCAGCCCCATATTTGAGACCCACTCCGGATACCAGTGATATTCAACACATTGACGTTAAAGCGGGCCTTCGATCAGTTGTCGCACCATCTGAAAATATTCAAGTAAACCTGCAAGAAAAGATTGAACCGGTTCGTATCGGGATTGTTATGGATTCCGCGTTTCAGTTTTATTATCCGGAAAATCTCGAAGCACTGGTTGACGCCGGCGCTGAACTGGTTTATATGAGTCCTCTTGGTAGTGACGAACTTCCTGATATTGACGGGCTTTATATTGGTGGCGGCTTTCCGGAAACGCACGCTGCTGCGCTTTCAGAAAATTTCCGTTTTAGAAATGCCCTAAAAGAGCGAGCCGAAACAGGGCTTCCGATTTACGCAGAATGCGGCGGACTCATGTATCTTGGTGAATCTCTGGTGCTGGATCGGAGTTATCCAATGGCCGGTATTTTGCCCGTCAGTTTCGGTTTTTCCAAGCGACCACAGGGGCATGGGTATACAGAGATTACCGTGGGGCGGGAAAATCCTTATTTTCCAACAGGAATGAAATTAAGAGGGCATGAATTTCATTATTCGCGGGTCATTGAGTGGAGAGGGCGGGATTCTGATCTTGTTTTTAATATGGAAAAGGGACACGGAATCATTAAATGCCTCGGTGGTCTGCGGGATGGTCTGTGCATTGGAAACGTATTGGCGACATATACCCATCTTCATGCCCTTGGTTGTCCCCATTGGGCGCGTTCACTTGTGCATTTGGCGGAACGCGAACGCGGAAAAAGGGGATCATGCCTCGAAACAGGCATGACAGGAATTAAGCGCCTGTGAAATTATCACAAATTATGTCCGAATAGGGGATAAGGATAGCGAAAACTTTTGTGACTTTTCCGAGATTGTCAAAGATAATAAAAAGAGCCGGGCAGTAATTATTACTATCCGGCTCTTTTTATTGTGTTTTCATCGCTCTTAAATCATAACGCTTAGCTTTATTGCATCTTATTAGGGCCTGGGATGGCACGCTGCACAGGCAACAGGTGCGGCGGCTTCACCCACTTCCTGGTTGTGTTCTTTATGACATTCGGTGCAGTTCTGGTGGATTGCGCCTAAAAAATATTCTCTTTCCAGTTCCAGGCGTTCCTCTTCAGGAAGTGTGCGATC
>SLIE01000445.1 GCA_007135795.1 Desulfobacterales bacterium | reverse complement strand
CCACTGCAATTGTTGCCATGGGCAGCACCTGATACCTCCCGCCCTAAAGGACAAGAAACAAATCAGTCAAGAGTTGTAATCCTTGCTTATGGTCCCCTTTTCAATCTTGTCAAAAAAAATTCTGATCAGTCACTGGTCAATTCATAAAATGACAACCCTGAAAAAGAGATTGCCAAAGACTGGTAGTAACCCATTCCGGGAAAGGCGCCGGCGAAGTTTATCTCAATGTTCAATTTGGAAAATTGCATGTAAAAAGTGACAATTTTAAAAGATATTTAAAAAAGAAATTAAAGATATTCAAATTGTGCGCGATATATATATATCCAGTTATATCCAGTAAAAGATTTTTTCCGGTTGTCTGATGGCGTTGTAAAAAGTCCCATCTACTTCGTTGATGCGATTTTACATTTCGATATACTGTATGTCTTTCATAGCAAATGCAAAATCGCTGTGCCTTGTATATGGGACTTTTTACGAAATCGTTAAGTGTGATACGTTTTTTAAAAGGGTTATCGGTGACGAAGTGTGTGATGAGTGCTGTACGTTATTGCTGATGAGATAACTGAATTAATGCATGTAATTTATTAAGGAGAACCAAGGTGATCAATGTAAGAAATATGAGTATTGGAAAGAAACTGACTGGAGGGGTAATTTTTCTTCTGATTATTACGTCTGCCATGATTGGGACTTTGTCTTATGTACAGGCTTACCGTGCTTTGCATGAGCAGGTGGAGGAAAATATTCCTTTAATAGCCAATGATGGTGCGGCGTTGGTCAGAAGCACGTTGGATCGTCACTTGTCGACAATAACAGAATTGACTGAAAATCCGGATATCAAGAGCATGGAATGGGATCGACAACACCCCGTGCTCGTAAGCGCGGTCACAAGACTGGGCTACCTTCAATTAGGAATAGCAACGCCCGATGGAAATAACAAGTTAAGTGATGGTGCAGCAACAGCGAATATCCGGGACAGGGGGTATTTCAGGGAAGCGATGACCGGCAAACCAGTGATGTCCGATGTGATTATCCATAGAACATTGAATATACCCATTCAAGTTGTGGCTGTTCCCATCAAGACAGCGCAATCACAAATAATCGGAATTATCTTTGCCATATCGGATGCGACTTGGGTCAGTGAACTTACTGACAACATTAAGTACGGCACAAATGGCTATTCATATATTATCGATTCCAAAGGCACTTTGATTGCTCACGCAAACAGGGACTTTGTGTTGGATCAAAGGAACTTCATTGAAGAGTCGAAAACCAATTCTGAGTATGCTCTTTTGAGCGCAATGTTTCAACGCATGATAAGAGGAGAATCTGGATTCGACGAGTATAATTTTATGGGTTCAGATCGGTTTTTTGGGTTTGCGCCTATTCGGGGTATGGGCTGGTCCATTGCTGTTGGGGCACAGAAGGCGGAGGTGCTTCAAGGGGCTGCTACCATGCGGTGGAACATATTGATTGTTTCTTTTGTCTGTATTTTTATCGGAATCATACTCTCAATACTTCTGTCTTTGAATATCACAAAGCCGTTAAAAAGAGCTATAGAATTACTCACTTCTGGTGCAGCGCAGGTTTCATCGGCATCGAGCCAGGTTGCATCTTCGAGCCAATCCCAGGCAGAGGGAGCAAATCAGCAGGCTTCAAGTCTTGAAGAAACATCTTCGGCCCTTGAAGAAATGTCAGCCCAGACCCGTCAGAACGCCGACAATGCAGGACAGGCGGATGTGGCAATGAAGGCAACTGCAAAGATCGTGGGAAACGGTGTCGCCTCTATGAGTCGTATGAGTGCCGCCATTAGTGAAATCAAGGCATCAGCCACGGAAACATCAAAGATTATCAAGACCATTGACGAGATTGCGTTCCAAACCAACCTTTTGGCCTTAAATGCAGCGGTGGAGGCCGCTCGCGCGGGAGAAGCCGGTAAGGGGTTTGCAGTGGTAGCTGAAGAAGTCCGCAATCTTGCCAGGCGCAGTGCGGAAGCCGCTCAGAATACCGCTGAGCTTCTTGAAAAATCTCAAGAAAACGCCAATAATGGCGTTAGCGTAACCGAAGAGGTGTCAAAACAGCTTTTGAGTATACAGGAAAGCGCAGCAACAGTGGATTCCTTGATATCTGAGATTTCAGCCGCATCAAAGGAGCAGGCCCAAGGTATCGAGCAGGTAAATATCGGAGTTTCCGAAATGGATAAGGTTGTACAGCAGAATGCCGCCAATGCTGAGGAATCGGCCAGTGCCGCCGAAGAGTTGTCTTCTCATGCCGCTGAAATGGAACGGATTGCCGTGGAACTTGAAGCCATGGCGGGCATAATCCATCAAGCCCCGGCGCAGTATCAAAAGGCCCAGGGTGACACTACCCGCAGAAGTAAATCGCAAAACCCTGATTGGCAAACGAAAAAATCCTTGGCAGCCAATAGACAGTTGCCCGGGAACGAAAGAAAAAATAATCAGAAATACGATCAGGTGATTCCCTTGGACGAGGAAGAATTTAAGGATTACTAATATTTGATAAGCTGTACACGTATTTCTGCAAGTGTAGTTAAATGTTAAGAAAGTGGCTTATTTCTTTATCTGTAAGTTGGCATAATGGGGTAGGCCTATTTAGTGCCTGAACGAAAACCGTCTTTTTCGCCAATCGCTGCGTCCGGCTCAAATTTTAATCCTCAAAATACGTCCAGTATTCCTGCGGTTAAAATTTTCGCCGTCCTTGACCTTGACGAAAAATCCTGGTTTTCGTTCGGGCACTATTTACGACGCCATTATAACTCGATGACCTCGTAAATAGCAGTTAATTTCGCCGCAGCGTTTTTTACAGAAAGAAAGTCAAATGACTTTCTTGGAAGTTCAAAAGTATGCAAGGGTGCTAAGAGTTAAAGTTCCACATTCAAGGTGTCGTGTTTCATTTGTGGTGGCACATGTATGGTGTTTTTCACGGCGCCATTAATGCTTATATATTATAATTGGTTATATGAGCATGATGGCGTTTCGCCTTCAATGCCGGGCAGGGGCATATTGAGGGATAAGGGAGTTTATGAATAACAGGAAAGGCCGGATCTCAATGAGATTCGGCCTTTCCTGTTATTCAGTCATTCTAATTTGAGATGATATTTTCTTGTTTTTAAATTGTTGACGTAATAGATGGGTGGCGGAGAGAGAGGGATTCGAACCCTCGGTGCCCGTTAAGACACACACGCTTTCCAGGCGTGCACCTTCAGCCGCTCGGTCATCTCTCCGCGTGTTTATATTTTTGTTGATAATTTCTTTTCCCAGATCCGGAATAAAAAATTAGCGTTTGAAGGCGAACTTCTTGGTATTTCAAGCTGAGACTTGTAAAGCTCTCTCATTTTCTTTGCAAAGAACCTTACATAAAAGATTCGCCCTGGGTTGTCAACGGTATTCTTTTTTGACATGTCCCCACCCGAAACAATACCCCTTTCATTTCTGGCGATTTAACAAAACCATTCAAGAGCAAACGGCAATAACAGCTTTACGTACAGGCATAGTGTTGTTATGATTGCACTCATTCGGCAGAAAAATGACTGGTGAAATAAATCACTTAACTCTAATCTTGAAAACAGATTAACCTATGTCCAAAAAAATTATTTATCTCTTTATTATCCTGATCGTTTTCATGTTTTCCGCCTGCGGGGAAGGCGAGAAAGCGGTCAAGGTGTCCCTGGATAAACGAGAGGATATCACCTACAGGCCCCAGGGGGCAGCCCTGACTTACGCGTATCTTCCGCAATACTCGCACACCGAGTCTTTTCGGCGCCATCACCGGTTGGTGGAATACCTGTCTGAACAGACCGGTCTGTCCATCCGGCAGGTCTTTCCGGACACCTTTGACGATCACATAAACATGTTTGCCCAGGGAAAGATCGACATCTCATATTCCAATCCATTTGTTTATGTAAAATTGGCAAACCGGTTCGGCGCCGAAGCCATGGCCAGGATCATTGAGACGGACGGCAAAGCGGAATTCCGGGGACAGATCATTGCCCGAAAGGACAACCAGGAGATCCAGACGATTGAAGACTGCCGGGACAAGTCGTGGGTGGCCGTTGATCCTTCTTCGGCAGGCGGATACCTTTTTCCGTTAGGACATTTCGTTGATCATGGATTGACCCCGAACGACTTCCAGGAAGTGGTTTTTGCCGGTGGAAGGCAGGAGAATGTTATCCTTGGGGTTTACGCAGGGCTTCATGATATCGGCACGATTCGGGAGGGATCATTAAGCGTTGTGGAAGATAAAATCGATGTGAACCAGATTAAAATCATCGACAATACCCGGTGGTATCCGGGTTGGGTGTATGCACACAGCCCAAGGCTCTCCGAAGATGTGGTGACACTGATCCGGGACGCCATGCTTAAGCTCGATCATGAACATGACCCCGAACACCGTGCCATCCTTGACGCGGCCAGGTTCATCGGGTTTGTCCCTTCGGATGACCAGGATTTTGATCCCATCAGGGAATTGAGTGAAAAAACAGGATTGGACCTTGATTAAACGTGTTCTGACCTTTCTGCATGGTCTCCGGCTGAAGACCAAAATCACCCTTGGCGCTACCATCATGCTGGTCTTCTGCGGTCTTGGTGTCGGAATCATCCTGTCCAATATGTCTTCCACGGCACTTCTGGAAGAGGGGCGGAAAAGGGGGATGGCCGTCACTTCGGGTCTGGCCTTTCGCATGGCCGAACCCCTTTTGGCCACGGACTTTCTGCAAATGAAAAACCTGATCGACAACGTTCACCATCAGTATGATGATGTGGTGTATGTGTTCCTGACGGATGCGAGTGACAATATTTTGTCCCACACATTTTCAGGCGGGTTCCCGGTGGCGCTTTTAGAGGTCAATCAAGACGTTGACCCGAATTGGCAAAACACGCAGCCGTTGCTCCTATCAACGGAACTGGGCCTTATTTACGACTTCAATGTCAGGGTGGCCCTGGGAGAAAGAAACCTGGGGACCGTTAGACTCGGTCTCTCCAGGCAGGAGATGGATGCCCAAATTAACCGCCAGCGACTGGTCAGTCTTCTCAGTACCATAGGCGTGGTGGGTGTGGGGGCGATGCTTGCGTTTTGGTTTGCCCATAGCGTGACGTTTCGTCTCAATCGGTTACGGGAATCGGCCGAGGAAATGGTTAAGGGAAATCTGGGTGTTCATGCGGGTTTTCCACTGGATAAAAACTGTTGGGAGATCATGAATTGCGATCAAAGGAAATGTCCGGCCTATGGGGATGTCGTAAGGCGTTGCTGGCACCTGCCCGGAACGTTGTGTCCCAATTGCCGGGAGCAGGAAGAACCATTCCTTATGGAAGCTTGTCGGACTTGTCCGGTTTACAAGAAAAACTTTGGTGACGAGCTTCAAGAACTTGCCGAGGCTTTTGATGTAATGGCCATAACGCTCAAAACGCATATTGAAGAGCTCACGGAACGGGAACAGACAATTACCCGGCAGCAGAGTCTGCTCAATACCATCATGGAAGTAACCCCGGATTTCATTACCTTGCAGGACAGGGATCAGGTTTATCAATTTGCCAGCAGGGCCTTTTTCGACTATTTCAACCTCAAGGAGAGTGAGGTTATTGGAAAAACAGATTTTGAAATCTTTTCAGAGGATCAGGCCGATCTGAATTTTCATGAAAACAAACAGATATTTATTACGGGTAAACCTCTTTCCAAGGAAGTAACCTTCAATCGGCCCGAAGGTCAGGAATCACTTCATCTCATCAAGCTTCCGGTATATGATCCGGATGGTAATATCATTGGGCTTCTTCTCACGGCCCGCGACATCACGATGCTTAAATTATATCAGGAACAGCTCACACAATCCCAGAAAATGGAAGGTCTGGGCCGTTTGGCCGGTGGCGTGGCGCATGAGATCAATACCCCTCTGGGCATTATTTTGGGTTACACGCAACTCCTGATGGACGACGTCAAGGATGAAAATATTCGGAATGACCTGAAGATAATTGAGAGACAGAGCAAAGTTTGCCGCAGAATAGTCGCAGATCTTCTCAGTTTTTCGAGATACTCGGATTCTGCCAGTGAAACCGTGGATGTCAATGAATCGCTGCGGGAAGTCATAAACCTCGTCGAACATGCCTTTTCCTTGAATCATATCAAGATCGTCAGTGCCATGGGAGAAAATTTTCCGCCATTGACCGGGGACAAGGAGAGATTGAAACAGGTCTGGCTCAACATGTTCAATAATGCTGCCGATGCCATTGGCGAAGACGGCGTGATATATGTCAGCTCCAGGGTCGGCGACCGCAGGAAAAGGATATTGGTGAGTATCGCTGATACGGGCAAAGGGATAAGGGAAGAGCATTTGAAAAAGATTTTTGACCCCTTCTTCACCACCAAACAGGTTGGTAAGGGGACCGGATTGGGGCTTTCGGTTTCATTCAGGATCATCGAGGAGCACGGTGGCAAGATATCTGCCATGAGCCCCCCGCCAGCGGAATACCTGCCCAAAGAATGTTTGGCATCAACGGGTTGCGGCCCGGGTACGGTTTTTATCATTGAACTGCCCCTGGGGCCGGTCGTGAAATAACTTTAAGCAACTGATGCGCTTTGTTTCCCCAGCAACAAGATATTACAATGCGGCACACATGAAAATAACGACAATACCTTATTATGATTATGAATTTAATTTTGCATCTCTTCAGGTAAATCAAAAGAAAAGAATCGGAGGCGTAAATGGCGAACATTGCCACGTTAGATGATGTTTATGACGAAGGCATCCTGATCCAGAGGATTCTCAAAAGAAAAAACCATACGGTCCATCCGTTTACCGAGGAAGAAGACTTTTTATCATTTATCAAAAAGGAACGGATGGACCTGGCCATTTTAGATATCAAGCTCAAAAAATTGAGCGGTATCGAGGTCCTGGAGGAGGCAAAAAAAATATCGCCTGCCATAAAAGTGATTATGCTCACCGGGTATCCAACCATTGAAACCGCCCAGAAATGTCTTCAGCTCGGCGCTGATGAGTACCTGGTCAAGCCGATCGACATACATGAGCTCGAAGAAAAAGTGGAAAATGTTCTTGGCCGTAATCAATCGGAATAACGATAATGTGGATTAATCAACTCCTGGGATACTGGTCCCGGCAGGTCTTTGCCCCGGGGACGCTTCTCCGCAAAAAATATCAGTATTTCAGAGACCTGCTGGCCCTTGACCGTTATTGCCTGGAAAAAATGGCTGAAATCGAAGAAATTCATTATCGGCAAATGCCATGCGATTATGCCCGGGTGGTCAGGCTTTGCAATGAGCTGGACCAGGGTGTGGGGAATCTCGTCAAAAGCATTATCGCCTTGAATCCGATGCGTTACAGGTCCTTGAAGGAATATCATCGGAAGGTCTCTTTTTATCTCGCCCTCTCCCTGAACATTGATGAACCGCAGACAACCCCGCCTTTTGTCCTCGGTTTGGATCAGGAACTGCCTGATCCGCTTGCCGGTGGAAAGGCCGGTCACCTTGGGGTTATAAAGTCCGAAAACTTTCCAACGCCCGAAGGCTTTTGCGTTACCACCCATGCCTTTAACGCCATTATTTCATTCAATGCGCTTCGTCCTCGTATCAATAATATATTAGACCGGATCAGCCTGGATTCCGCTGAAGACTTCGAAAAACGGTGTGATGACCTCAGAGGGCTCATTTTGGAGGCGGTAATTCCGGATGATGTTCAGGAGGAGATGAGCCTGTTTTTGGGAAAATTTTCTGCCTCAAGGCTGGCGGTTCGCTCCAGCGCCTTTGGGGAAGACGGTGATCTCAGTTTTGCCGGACAGTACAAAAGCCTGTTAGATATCGACCCGGAAAAGTTCGCCGACGCCTACAAGCAGGTTCTGGCCAGCAAATATTCACCCCGGGCCATGACTTACCGGATTCATGCGGGCCTTCCGGACGAACTGGTCCCCATGGCCGTTCTGGTTCTGGAAATGGTGGATGCCGCGGAAAGCGGCGTGGTTTACTCGTCCGGGATCAAGGACAAAGATGAAATGGGGGTTTATATCGTCTCCGGGTTGGGGGAGCGACTGGTCAGCGGGGAGGTCAAGGCCAGGGAGTATTTTATTGACAAAAAAGAAGGGATCCATCTCCCCTCCGGACACCCGCAATATTTGGAGAAGCTCTGCAATTATGCCCTGGATCTGGAAAACCGGTTTGGAAAGCCGCAGGATATAGAATGGGCGGTGGATAAGGCGGGGAATCTTCAACTGCTTCAAACCAGACCGTTGCAGGCCATTAAACCGTCCAATGAAGCACCTCGTCTGGACCTGCCTGTCCTGGCCAGGGGTGAGTGGGCCAGTCCCGGTTTGGTCAGCGGAAAGATTTTTGTCCTGGCGTCAAGCGAAGATGTCTCCGGTATTCCCGGGGGAAGCATCGTGGTGGCCGAGGGGTTGTATCCCAAGCTGACCGCGGCGCTTGATAACCTTGGGGGGGTTATTACCAGGGAAGGGAGCGCTGCCAGCCATTTTGCAACCATTGCCAGGGAAAATGCCGTACCGGTTATCATTAATGTGCCGGACGCCATGACGCTGTTTCAAAACGGCCAACCGGTCACCATTGACGGAAACCGGGGAATAATTCATGACGGCAAGGCCGACTCCGGTATTCGGTTTTCCGGTAAAAAAAAGACCTGGTTCACGGAAAAAATGAAAAAAATCCTGGAAACCGTTTCCAGTTTAAACCTGAAAGATGCGGAATCGGAGGGGTTTACCCCGCAAAACTG
>SLIE01000160.1 GCA_007135795.1 Desulfobacterales bacterium | reverse complement strand
CGATCATAGGTCTGGGGGTTGGGCGCGTCCCCCACGATTCCGTGGGACATGAAAAAATCAAAGTTCGGCAGGTAATCGACAATCTTTGCGGCATTCACGATGTCATTATACGTGGTGCGCCGTCTTTCACCGGTTTTCCGATCATAAGTGAACGGGAGATCCGAGCCGGTACCGAAATAGACATGGTCTTTTTGAAGGGCCACCGAGCGGATCCCGTTTCTTCCCTTAAGGGTTATTTTTCTCGGGTAGTTTTTAAGGGCGCGCTCCACAAGCGATGCGGTCACCCGGACCCGCTTGTCATCACCAACAATCGCATCGCCACTGTTACGGAATAATTCCAACGCTTCGTCATGATGCACCCGGGATCCCACCCGTTCGAGTACTTCCAGTGCTGAAAAATAGATCTGCTCGATCTGATCTTCGGATAGAACCTCAAAAACCGGTGTTTCCTGCACGGTCTGGTTCATGGGTTGCATATCTGGCATTACAGATTTCATATTTTCTCTCCTGTGACCCGGCAGCTATGGATATTTAAAGATATCAAGAATATCTCATATCCATGGCCGGGATTGGTTCGCGGTTGCTTTTATTCGTAGCTTGCATGAATCCTCAATCCGGCATTCGCTCTCACAATATAAACAGATTATAACGAATGGCGGAAGCGATGGGTTTCCGGATTAAGTCCCGGATTTGCACGCAATCAATCAAAAAAAACATTGAATGCAACACACGCCTCCGGGCAAAACGGATTTAGGCGTTTAATACAGCCTTTGCCTTGTCAACGGAACTCGCCGCATTGGCACCGTAGATATCCGCTCCGATTTCCTTTGCAAATTCCTCGGTAACCGGTGCACCACCGACCATTACCTTTACCTGGTCCCGAACCCCGGCCTCTTTCAATGCATTGATCACTTCGCCCATTCTGGGCATGGTCGTGGTTAACAGCGCCGACATCCCCAGCAGTTCCGGTTTGTGTTCCTTGACGGCGTCGACAAAAACCTGCGTTTCAAGGTCAATACCCAGGTTAACCACCTGGAATCCCGCACCTTCAAACATCATCCCCACGAGATTTTTCCCGATGTCATGGAGATCGCCCTTTACGGTACCGATAACCATGGTACCGGACATCTTGGCACCGCTTGCCACCAGTTGCGGACGAAGCGTTTTCATCGCAACACCCATTGCCTTTGCAGAGCGAAGCACCTCCGGAATAAACATGTCACAGGCCTTGAAGCGCTGGCCCACGACATCCATCCCCGCAATGAGACCTTTTGCCAGAATTTCAGCAGGGTCCACACCATCTGCAATTGCCTGATTGGTCAATTTTTCCACGTCATCGATCTTGCCTGCTATAAGAAGTTCCGCCATTTGTCCTAAGTCTACAGCCATGTTGCCTCCTTTGATCTATTTAATTATTTCTCTTGCCGTGTTTCCCGCAAAAATTCACATGCGGCCAAGTTGGGGAAAAACCCCGATCCTGTGTGCAAAACCAAAAACCAGGATAAGCGCACAACGCAACAATGCATATTGCTTCTGTGCGCACAATAGTGATTCTATTTTTTAAAGTGAAAAAGACCCCAGGCGAGATACCCTTTGTTTCCGCCATCGATCCAGTAGCGGAGTCCCTTTTTCATGTTTTGAATATACTCCTTGCTTACGACCTGCTCCAACTCGCTCTCCCGGTTTTCCATCTCCTCGAGTACCCGACTGTAGTGGATCGGCAGGTAATCGTCGAGGTTTACATACCCCATATCCTGAAACCCGATCTGCTTTGCGTAATCCCGGTAAAACCCGGGAGACCCCAATGACACCAGGTGAATACGATCATAAATGGGTTGCAGCACGCCTTCCGGGCAGTCGTCCGCCTGCATCGGGTCCGTGAAAATCATTTCCCCGCCGGGTTTGAGAACCCGGTAGGCTTCATCGAGCACTTGCGAGCGGTTATCGCTGTGGAGTATGGCATCCTGGGACCAGACAATATCAAACGATGCGTCCGGGTAGGGAACATTGGCAAAATTGCCATCCACCACTTCGATGAGATGATCGAGCCCTTGCTCTTTATTCATTTTTCGACCGCGTTGGTTTTCCGCGCCACTAAGGTTCAGAACAACGACCTCCCACCCATAATTTTTGGCAAGGTAGCGGGCTGAACCGGAAAAACCACCCCCCAGATCTATTACGCGGGCTTTTTTCCCGATAAAACTTGATTTTTCAGCCATTTTCTGGATGGTTCGACGACTCGCTTCAAAAATGGTATCTTTTTCTGATTCGTATATTCCGAGGTGAAGATCTTCCCCGCCCCAGATTGTATAATAAAAATTGTGAGCATCATCACTTTCATAATAATCCTTGGTTACCCTAACGGCATCTGAAAATTCTTCATTCATAGTATTTTCCCTCCTTTTTTACCGAGTTATTGTACAACAAAAACGGTATGTTAACGTCAAAGAAAATGCCTATTTTACACAAAAAATCAAACTATCGGAACACCTTGTTTAAATGCAGTAAAACGACAGTATTTTCGACAAATTAAATGCGCTTTACGATAATAACCTGAAATCATAATATAAACACCAAATCATGTCAAGACTTTTTTTAAAACATATGGGCTTTGAAGAAGCCTACTCCTTATATACAAGCAAAAAACCGTTGACAAAATTTAATTTCGTGCTATATTTAGTTGCTTAATATAGCAGTGAAAATACAATTTTAAAACTAAGAATAGTAGTAATTCATTTATACTACTATTTAAACTAAGAGCGAAAAATATCGAACGATCGCGGACAGACTTACCGATATTGTGGGGAACCATTACCGCCACTGCAAATCCCCCCGCAACAACGCACAAAGATTTAGTAAAAATAGAACTTGCGCATGCTGCCCAATGCTGCAAAAATGCTTCTGGGCAGGCATGAATACTTAACAATTTATCCCACACAGGAACATAAAATGGCTCATATTTCACCTTTTCGCGGCATCCGGTTCAACCCGGAAAAAATCAAGGAACTGTCGGATGTGGTCACGCCGCCGTACGACGTGATTCCGGAAACCATGCAAAAAGCGTATTACGAGAAACACCCCAACAATGTCATACGGCTCGACAAGGACATGCCCACGGACTCGGATACACCGGAGAACAATCCCCACACGCGCGCAGCCGGCTATTTTCAAAAATGGCTGGAAGAAAAAATTCTCATCCAGGAAGAGGATCCCTCTCTTTATGTTACCACGGTGCGGTTTAAAATAGACGGGAATCCGATTACAAGGCTGGGACTGATCGGCACAGTGCGCCTGGAACCCTTTTCTTCCGGGGTCATACTTCCCCACGAGGAAACCTTTTCCAAGGTCAAATCGGAAAGACTGGAACTGATGAAGGCATGTCATGCCAATTTCAGTCACATTTTCTCGGTTTACTCCGACCAGGGACAGATCTCAGACATTTTGCGTTCCGTTATGGAAAGCACAAACCCTATCCAGCATTTCACGGATGATGCCGGCCATGAACACCGGGTATGGAAAATTGCCGATTCCGGCATTCACGAAAAAATCAAAAAATCGCTTGAAAAACGCACGCTTTTTATTGCCGACGGACACCATCGGTATGAAACCGCGTTAAACTACAAACAATGGATAAAAGATAACGTCTCTAATTTCGATGACAACCATCCGGCCAACTTTATTATGATGTACCTGTGTGCCGTGGAAGACCCGGGCTTGACGATTCTCCCCACCCATCGGCTGCTTTCCGGCATATCTGAAGACAGAAGAAAAAAGTTGCTCGAGGATGCAAAAAAATATTTCGACATTGATACTATAGTATATTCCGCTGAAAATCCCGAGCAGGGGATAAAGGAACTTTCCGACAAAATGGACGCCAGTCGGGAAAATCACGTCATTGGTCTTGTCATGCAAAACGAACCCGCTTATTATTTGCTGAGACTTAAAACCGATGTAATGGAAACCCTTTTAGGAAATGAAATCGCAAAGCCCTTACTCGAACTCGACGTGACGGTACTGACCAATCTCGTACTGATCAAGCTTATGGGATTTAACAAAGAAAGCCTGGATAACGAGTCGCTTATTCAATATACAAGCCAGTATACCGATGCGGTGGAAGCGGTGCGGCAAGGGAAGACCGACATCGCCTTTATACTCAATCCGCCCAGCAATGACCAGGTCTGCCGCATCGCGGAAGCCGGCTATACCATGCCCCGCAAAACCACTTTCTATTACCCGAAGGTGATTACGGGCCAGGTAATGAACCGCCTGGACAGATAATGTAAACGGCATTTGTCATACAGCACCTTCATCGATGACGACGTTTACGTTTAGAAGTTCCATATACAAGGCATAGTGGCGTGGACCCACTCACGGACAAAATCCCCACAGTGGGTCCAAAATGCTGCAACGCAGTAATTGGGACTTTTTTCAACATCATCAAATCCGCTTTTCATCATATGTGCATATGTTGCAAAGCGGCAATGGTGTTTACGCAACACCGCACAGCGTATATTGTTAGGTATTACGGGCAAAACAAGGACAATGACATCCAGGAGCAACAACTATCGAAACAATTGCATACATCACCGAAATGCAGCAACGGGCGGAACAAATCCGGCGACCCGGAAAGACAATCGCATTTGTACCAACCATGGGATACCTTCATGAAGGGCACCTTTCCCTGATGAAACACGGCCGAAAGGTTGCCGACTGCCTGGTGGCAAGTATCTTTGTGAACCCCGCCCAATTTGGACCGAATGAGGATTTATCCGTATACCCCCGGAATCCCGAAAGGGATATGTCCCTTGCCGAAAATGCAGGCGTCGATATTCTATTTTTACCGACCGCACAAGACCTGTACCCGGAAGGGTTTGAAACCTATATTATCCAGGAGAATTTGCCGGATCATCTTTGCGGGCTTTCAAGACCGGGACATTTTCGGGGTGTCATGACGATCGTGGCCAAACTTTTCAATATCGTCAAACCACAGGTGGCGATATTCGGGGAAAAAGATTTCCAGCAGTTGGCTGTCATCCGCAAAATGACAAAAGACCTGAATTTCGACATCCGGATAACGGGTTTACCCACGGTGCGAGAATCGGATGGTCTTGCCATGAGTTCCAGAAACAAGTTTCTATCGCAGAATGACCGAAAATCTGCACTTGTGCTGTACGAGTGCCTGACAAAAGCGCGCGCACGCGTTTCGCGAGGAGAAACAGATGCAGGAGAAATTATCAAAACATGTGAAACTGCAATAAACAGTAAAAATGATACGGACGTTGATTATATAAGGATATGTGACCCCGAAACCCTGAACGATCTTCAAACCATCGACAAACCGGCTGTCATGGCCATGGCGGTCAAGGTCGGGGGGACACGACTGATCGACAATATTCTGCTCTTTCCGCCGGGGACCGAGCCGGGATAAGGCGATTTGTCCCCTGACCTGGCCAAAATAAATTCCAAGAGAAAGTTAAGGCGTTCGTAAAAGTCACGATCATAGCTTGCCGCACCACACAGGGGCGAACGCAACAGCTTTTAAAAGCCTGCTCAAAATTTGTAACCACAACCTCAAAAAAGGAGTCACCCATGACATTAAAAAATTATCTTTTCACATCCGAATCCGTGACCGAAGGTCATCCGGACAAGGTGGCGGACAAAATATCTGATTCCATCCTCGACGCCATCATGGCCCAGGACGACCGATGCCGCGTGGCCTGCGAAACCCTTGTGACCACGGGGCTTGCCTTTATTGCCGGCGAAATTACCACGACGGCCACGGTCGATTACACCGATGTTGTGCGGCAGGCGATCAAGGAGATCGGGTATACGTCATCGGATATGGGTTTTGATTACGAAACCTGCTCTGTCTTGTCCTGCCTGGACAAGCAATCACCGGATATTGCCCAGGGCGTAGACCATGACAAAGGAATGTACAAGGAACAGGGTGCCGGCGATCAGGGCCTGATGTTCGGGTATGCATGCGACGAAACCCCGGAGCTCATGCCCATGCCGATTTCCTATGCCCACCGGCTGACGAAACGGCTTGCCGATGTCAGGAAGAGCGGCCAGTTGAATTTTCTCCGACCGGACGGCAAATCACAGGTCAGTATTGAGTATGTGAATGGCGAACCGAAACGGATCGACACGGTGGTGATCTCGACCCAGCACAACCCGGATGTTTCCTACGACGACCTCAAGGAAGCCGTTATCGAGGAGATCATCAAAAAAGTTCTCCCAAAGGAAATGATTGCCGATACGACCAAGTATTTCATCAACCCCACCGGGAAGTTCGTTGTCGGCGGCCCCATGGGGGATTGCGGGCTGACCGGGCGCAAGATTATCGTCGACACCTACGGCGGACAGGGGCGGCATGGCGGCGGATGTTTCTCCGGAAAGGATCCCTCGAAAGTGGATCGAAGCGCATCCTACATGGGCCGCCACATTGCCAAAAACCTGGTTGCCGCAGGTCTTTCCAAAAAATGTGAAGTCCAGGTCGCATATGCTATTGGTGTTGCCGAACCCGTCTCCGTACTGGTGAACTTTCAAAACACCGGTAACATCAGCGAAGAAAAAGCCGTGGAGATTGTAAGGGATGTTTTTGATCTGAGACCGGCCGGCCTCATTGAATACCTGGAACTGAGGCGTCCGATTTACAAGGCCACCGCAGCATACGGCCATTTCGGCAGAAACGAGCCGGATTTCACGTGGGAGAAAACCAACAGGATTGACGAGATCCGGGCAAAAGCCGGACTATAAGCAAAATCCGGACTATAAATTGCTACACGTAGTACTGTTCGCCTGAAAACAGCCTGTACACGGGAACGCAGGAAAACCAGAATTCCCCTGTACAGGCTCTTCATCCACCCTACAGCCTCCCCCCGGGAGCGCCGGCAAAAATTCCTTCAAAAAACCAACCCCCTCCACCGGGCTGTCGCCCGGGTCTAATGCCAGGCGGGAGCCTGGCGCTCCCAAGCTTGAGCGGGGGACAAACGTTGCGCCGGCTATTGGATAACCGTCTGAAACATCTCCCTTAAAACCAGGAAAATACAAGAATTCAAAACCCCGCACAGCGCCCCCCTGGGAGCGCCAGGCTCCTGCCTGGCATGCCTTTTAGGCCGGGCGAAGCCCGCTATTTGCCGGGCAATCCATACACTACGCCTGCACCATAGCCGCATTAAACCCAAAACAGTTGACAATCATCACGTAAACTTCAATAATCAAGCCACGATCAAAGGCAATATTTTTTAAAATCCCTCAATCCGATCCGACCCGACCCAATGAATCAATTTAAACAACATCCCCACACTCCTTTTGAACCAGAAAAAAAACGCCGTTTCCCGATCGTTCCTCGACTGGTCACATTGATTTTATTCGTGCTGCTGATTTCCGGGGGCATTTTTGCACTGAGACCGTCCTCTCCGGGGCCTGAAGCACCCCGGGAGACCGTGAACCAACCCCGGACATTCCAGCTGAAGCAATTACGCCCCGAATGGTATGAAACGTCAGATGCCATCTACTTTGGTATTCCCGCAAGGATTATCTTCCACCTGCCAGAAGCTCCGGGAAACGATCAACCCCGCATCGACCCTGAAATACTTGCCCGAAAAATCTGGGACGAATTTGACAGAATCGGGAACATTTTCAATCCATTCGACCCAAACTCCGAAACCGGACGCCTGAACAGCCAAAATACCCGGGGGCCGATTCCCGTATCAAAAGAGATCTACAATGTTCTTCAGCTTTCGGAAAAACTGTGGGACGCCAGTGACGGCGCATTTGATCCAACCATGCTGCAGATAAAGCAATTATGGAATGACGCGGTTAAAACCCAACAGATCCCCTCGAACATGGAAATACGCCGAATAATGGCACACACGGGTCTGGAAAAGGTTGAACGGGCAGCAGACAGGCACGAAGTTAAACTGGAAAGCAAAAACATCCGCTTCGATTTCGGAGGCATCGCCAAAGGGTACGCAGTGGATAAAGTGGTAAACCTGGTTCAGGCGCATGGCATTGAAAACGCAATGGTCTCACTCGCCGGAGAAATAAGGACGTTTGGCAAAAACAATGACGCACCGTGGCGCATCGGCATACAGCACCCGGAAAACATGAACGCCTTGTGGGGAATTGTTTCATCCGACATAAACCTCAATATCTCCACCAGCGGCAATTACCGTCAACCACTGATCATCTCCGGGCAGGAATTTTATCACATTTTCAGCCCGAAAACCGGCAGACCGGTTTCTGAACGAATACTGGGGGTGACGACCCTGTGTGCCTCACAAAAAGGATCGAGCGCGCTTCTCGATGGTGCGGCCACGGCAATCATTGTTCTCGGCAAGGATAAAGGGCTTGCGTTTGCCGAAACAATGGGGATCGAGGCACTTATTCTGTATCGATCCAGGGGCGGAGAGATCGAAGCACTCATGACCGAGGGGTTCCAACCCTATTATAAATCCCTGCCATGATATTAACCGGGAACCACAATCAAAAAATCGACATACCCCCCTTCGATTTTTAGAGTTCCTTCTGCGCTGCGCCCGCACAAAAATCCTGCTTTTCGTACAAACATAAACATACTCATTCTAAATGCACTATCTGAAAAAAAGTAGAAATCTGAATAACCACAGAGAGCACAGAAGAGAAAGAGGACACCAAATTACCGGAACCAGTGATCACGGCGTTTCCAAAATTACGCACAACCCACTTAAATGAGTTTATTATAAACGATCAATTCTCATTGACACCCCCTCCTATTTATAGTATCGAATTTGTTT
>SLIE01000189.1 GCA_007135795.1 Desulfobacterales bacterium | reverse complement strand
TCCGGGAGGCGCCCCTCCCGGATCAAATGCGCATTTGTCACGATCGGGCTTTTGCTCGCCTGCCGAAATATCTGGTTTAAGTGGCAGATCGGGACGGTGTCCGAAAGAATGATATCGGAAAGAATGTTCCCAGATCCCACAGGTGGAAGCTGGAACATGTCTCCCACAAGGATCAGACCGGCGTTCAGGCGGGTGGCGCAAAGCAGGTGATGCATCAGCTCCGTGTCGATCATGGAGGCCTCGTCCACGATGATGACATCCGCATCGATCGGGTTATCCGTATCCTTTTCAAAGCTCCGGGCTTCAAAGTTGAACCCCAGCAATTTATGTATGGTGTGTGCCGGACGCAGCGTAAGCTCGGAAATCCGCCTTGCCGCCCTTCCGGTGGGCGCGGCCAGACATATGCGTTTCCCGGTTTCCCCAAGGGCGGTTGCAATCGCTTTTATCAAGGTGGTCTTTCCGGTACCCGGGCCGCCGGTGATCACTGATACGCGGCACGAAAGCGCCATGGTGAGCGCCTGGCGCTGACCATCGGAAAGCCTGAGGACAAACCGGTCCTCGATCATTGCCATCAATGCGGGCATATCCGCCGGGAGAGGATCCGGCGCGATGTGCTGCATTGCCGCAACCCTAAGGGCAATATGATTTTCCGCATGATGGAGCGGGTATGAAAAAACAGCCCGGATATCTTCCGCCCCTTCGGGACCGGGAATCTTTTCAATAATGATCTTTTCTTCTTCCGCAAGTGTGGTCATGGCATCACGGGCGGTCTCCGGATCGATTTCATACAGGGTTTGCATTTTCCGGAGAATCTGCCCGAAAACAAGAAATACATGACCGGCGGCGGTCCCGTCTCTCAGGATATGTTCTATGCAAGCCCTGGCACGGTCCGGTTCGGAAGGGGTTGTCCCCATCTTTCTTGCGATTGTATCAGCGATGTAAAAACCGTTGTTTGCAAGATCTTCAGCCAGTTTATAAGGCGTTTGCCGCAGAATTTCAATGGATCTGGTTCCGTAGATATTGTAAATCTGGGGGCCGTAAGATCCTTTGATGCCATGCGCCTGGAGCAGGTCCATAATTTCGGAAACCGTGCAATGTTCACGCCACTGGCTGGCTATTATTGAAGATTTGGCCTTGCCGATACCGTTTACGTCCATGAGCCGTTCCGGTTCATGGCTTAATACGTCAATCGTCTCCTCACCGAAATGTTTGATAATACTGTTGATGGTGGATGGCCCGATGCCGCGGATGATGCCCGAAGCGAGGTGGGCACGTATTTCGTCAATGGTTGCGGGTATCGTCAGTTCACACGCGGCGATTTCAAACTGCTGGCCATAGCGCGGGTGGGTAATCCATTTTCCCGTCAGCTTCATGGTCTGCCCCGCACTGGCGCGGCTCATGAATCCGACCACGGTGATCGGTTTTTGTCCCGTGCCCGTGGAGAAGCGCGCTACCGTATATTTGGTGGCTTCATTATGAAACGTGATTATTTCGACTTTGCCTTCAAGGATGATCATGATCGGGCCGGTTGCCGGGGTTGCAAGGCGCTCTTCCCGTGGTCGGGAGCGCATCCGGCTTTAATGATCCATTGCGTGGCTGCGGCCAGGTCGGCTGCAACGTGATCCGGCGCAATGCCTATCCGGAGAAGTGTTTCTTTTTCTTCATCACTGCGGCACCCGGATTCAACCAGGATACAAAATGCACACCCGGCTCGCTTCGCGCATATTATATCTTTGGCACTGTCCCCGATGAAACCAGCGCTTGACAGATCGATATCGTGTTTTATCGTTGCCTGGCGAACCATTCCCGGGGCGGGTTTGCGACATTCGCAACCGTCGTCCGGATGGTGCGGGCAAAAAAATATATCCAGGATGTTTCCTCCGCCTGCTTCGATCTCGGCACGCATATTGTTGAAAATTACGTCAAGTTCTTCCGGGGAAGTCATTTTCCGGCCGATGACCGACTGGTTGCTGACGATGATAATCGCGTACCCGGCTGCGGTGAGCCGTGCAATCGCCGCGATGCTTCCCGGGAGAAATTCGATATCCGCCCAGGTGCGTATATAGGAAGGGGAGTCTTTATTGATAACGCCGTCGCGATCAAGAAAGATAACTTTTTTCAGCATTTGCGATGAATCTGTCTTTAATCTGGTGCCGGCTTTGAAAATACCGGGGCGAAAACCGTTTTTTTCGTCGGTGACGTACCAGGCTTCCAGGTGATTTTGAGGTAGGGTACAATAGATGGAACTATTTGTCCACGCCGCTTACGGCAATTGCGTTGCCATAGCCGTTTTGGGTTAATACCGCTTGCAATTGCCGGGCATCATCCAGGGTCGAGAATTTGCCGACCCGAACCCTGTATACGGTTTGTCCATTAACGGAGGCCTGGGTGACAAAAACTTCTTTTCCAAAATCCTGCAGTTGCTCCCGCAGGGCTTCTGCCCGGGTTTTATCGGCATATGACCCGACCTGGACGGTGAAATCGCCCGTGAAATAATCGGCATGGGCCGCACTGACATGCGCCTGCAAGTCCTTGTTGTCCGCCGAAATGGCAGTTATCTCAACCGGTACGGTCCCTTTTTGAATCATGTCGATCTTTTTTGCGGAGTGGTAGGAAAGATCAATAATGCGATCTTTTGCAAAAGGTCCCCGGTCGTTGATTCGTACGATGATTTCCTTGTCGTTCTCAAGGTTGCGGACCTTCAGAAAGGTGCCCATCGGGAGTGTTCTGTGCGCAGCCGTGCTGGCATGCATATTGTATATTTCGCCGCTTGCGGTTTTTCTTCCGTGAAACGGCCGTCCGTACCAGGAGGCGATCCCTGTTTCCTGGAACGCCTCGGCAGAATCGATAGGGGTATAGTGTACCCCAAACACTTCGTAAGTGCGCTGGGTCGGTTGCTGGTGAACTCTCTCCGACGGGTCGATGACGGGCCGGGAAACCGGATCGGGTTTTTTTGACTGGCAGGCCCAAAAGCTGGTCATCATCAATATCACCAATATAAATCTTAGCTTATACCATGTTTGAGAAAATGTGGGCATGATGCATTACTCTTTCAATAGATCAATCAATTTATCTGGCTATCTTGGCCGGGCGTCATCTGCCGGGTAACAATTATCTCAAAAAAGCATGCTTATTTGAGATAATTGTTACTCCTATCACAATTTTTTCAAAAATTCGATATCTGACGACTATATTTTCAGGGCGATTTTCAAAACCTCCTGAATTTTATTTACAAAATGGAAGTCGATCTCTTCCCTGATTTTTTCCGGAACTTCATACATGTCCCGCTCGTTCAGCTTTGGCATGATAATGGTCTTGATGCCGGCACGATGGGCTGCCAGCACTTTTTCCTTTATGCCGCCGATCGGCATTACCTGCCCGCGAAGGGTGGTTTCGCCCGTCATGGCAAGGTCTTTTGAAGTCGGCGTATCCGTGAGGAGGGAGGCAATGGCGGTCAGCAGGGTAATCCCGGCGGATGGACCGTCTTTGGGGACTGCGCCGGCCGGTACATGCACATGAATGTCGTGTGATTCGAAAAAATCTTCATCCAGTTTGAGCAGCTTTGCATTGGCCCGTATCCAGCTCATCGCGGCGTTTGCCGATTCCTTCATGACATCGCCAAGTTGCCCGGTCAGGGTAAGGTTCCCTTTTCCTTTCATGGCGGTAGCTTCGATAAAGAGAATATCTCCGCCGACCTGGGTGTATGCAAGCCCCATGACGACCCCCGGTGTGGAAACACGGTTTTTGATATCATCAAAGGTAAACCGGATGGGCCCCAGGTATTCATCGACGTCATTGACACCGACCTTTACGGAAACGGCTTCCTCCTTGGCGATTTTGGCGGCAACCCCGCGGCATACATTTGCGATTTCACGTTCCAGGTTACGAAGCCCCGCTTCCCGGGTATAACCGGATATGATTTTTTTGAGGGCACCACCCGTTATGGTGATATGTTCCCCTTTCAGGCCGTTGGCACTTCGTTGCCGGGGGACCAGGTACCGGGTTGCGATCTTGATCTTTTCCTCTTCGGTGTAACCGGAGAGCCGTAATACCTCCATCCGGTCGAGGAGTGCCGGTGGGATCGTGTCCAGGATGTTTGCCGTGGTGATGAACATGACCCTGGACAAGTCAAACGGCACGTCGAGGTAATGATCCGTGAAGGAATTGTTCTGCGCGGGATCGAGTACCTCGAGGAGTGCGGAGGAGGGGTCTCCCCGGAAATCAGCCCCCACCTTATCGATTTCATCGAGCATGAAAACCGGGTTTTTGGAGTCGGCCCGCCGGACACTTTGAATAATTCGTCCTGGAAGCGCCCCGACGTAAGTACGCCGATGTCCGCGCACCTCCGCTTCATCCCGGATACCCCCGAGCGCGATTCGGATGAACTTGCGCCCCAGTGCCCTTGCGATGGAATGGCCGAGAGATGTCTTGCCGGTACCCGGCGGACCCACCAGGCATAGGATGGGACCCTTGATATCCGGGTTGAGTTTCAATACCGCAAGGTATTCCAGTATCCGGCGTTTTGCCTTTTCAAGACCATAGTGATCCGCGTCCAGAATCTTTTCAGCCGCATGCAGGTCCAGTTGATCCTCGGTGTAGTCGTTCCAGGGCAAGGATATCATCCAGTCGAGATAGGTCAGGGCCACCGAATACTCCGCTGACGAGGGGTGCATGCGGGAAAGGCGTTTGAGTTCGCGCTCCGCCTCTTTCAGGGCCTCTTCGGGAAGATCTTTTTCCGCGATCTTAGCCCGGTAATCCTCTATTTCGCCGCTGGTTTCATCGATCTCCCCGAGTTCTTCCTGGATGGCTTTCAATTGCTGACGAAGATAGTATTCCCGTTGCTGCTTTTCCATACCCCCTTTGACCTGGGTCTGAATCTTGCTGCCAATCTCCAGGATGTCGATTTGGTAGTTCACCATCTGGGTGACTTTTTTCAAACGTTCCTTTATATCCAGAATCTCAAGAACTTCCTGTTTTTCCCGGGTGTTGGAATTGATGGTGGACGTCACCATATCCGCCAGGATGCCGGGTTCCTCCAGAGACCTCGCCATCGATGACATCTCCTGGGGGAGAGCGGAGGACATGGATACCACGATGTCATACTGGTTGACCAGGTTGGCCATGATGGCCTCGATCTCCTTGTTCTTGCGCTCTTTTGACTCAATGGTCCGGATCCGGGCCCGCAGGTAGGGAGTTGTTTCGGTATATTCCTCCACCTTGAAACGTCCGATTCCCTGTAGCAGCAACTGGGCATTATTGTCATCGGTTTTGGCCATTTTCAGTATGACCGCGCTGGTCCCGTATTCATACAGATCGTCCATGGTATAGCCATCCTGCATTTTTGAATGGCGGGAAGCGATTGTGCCGACAAGCCGGTTGCTGGACATTGCCTCATCTATCAGGCGAATCGATTCTTCCTGCATGACGACAAGCGGCAGAACCATTTTGGGAAACAGGACCACGTCGAAAAGAGGAAGAATGGGAAGAATTTCCGGAATTTTATCAGATGGTTCGGGGGACTTCCCTTCTTTTGGATGTGCCATTATTTAGCCTCCACTTCGGATAAGTTCTAATCAGCTGTTATTCAATGCTTATTGGTACTTTTTGCTTTGCCTGGTGCGGCGTTTTTTCCATCTCGATATGCAAAAAGCCGTTGCTGTACCGGGCGGAAACCGTCTCCATGACGATAGGGGTTCGCATGTATAAAATCCGCTCGAAATGACCATACTGGATCTCCGCGAGACGGTACCTTCCGTCTTTAGCGGGTGGCTTCGGGACGCGTTTCCCAAAAATCCGCATGGCGCGGGGGTTGATTTCAAGTTCCATGTTATCTTTGTCCACACCCGCCAGTTCCGCGACAATATAGATTTTTTCCTTGGTTTCAAAAATGTCGAGCGGGGGTTTCCAGGTACTTTTGGATGAAAAGCTTGGTCCCATGGATTGAAACATGCCGGCAATGGTTTGGTCGAGCTTGGATTCGAGGTCATCCAGACTATTGCTGAACCGAATCTTGATATAGTCCATTGAATACTCCTGGCCAATTGTTTACTGGCGTTATCAGTGAAAAATGATCATTACGCATTGTCTTGTCGTGGCTGATTGTTTTGCAATATTTCCTGTAAAGAACGATGTCGCTTCCCTTTACTTGACTTGGGTTTGTCGAGAAAATTTAATGCCTGGCTTTCCAAGACTTGATTCGCTCGTAAAACGTCGCGATCAGACGGCTTTGTAAAAAGTCAAAAAATCGGTAAAGAAAAATCGGTAAAGATGGCTTAGTGGTCACGGACACAAATGCAGTGGCATTCGATGGTCGATGCATCCCCGTCCCGGCTGCGTTGCTCGGCGCTCAAATACGCCTGGTATTCTCGCTTCTCGCGCCTTGCGGGACGGGCGCCTCGACCATCTCGGTGCGTCTACTGCACTTATGCCCGGGACCACTAAGTTAAACGTTCCATATACAAGGCGGAGAGATTTTACATTTACGATGGCATACATATCGTATTCCGAGGGAATGAAAAATCTCTACAACAAAGTAGATGGGACTTTTAACGACGCCATCAAGATTTGTTAATACCTTAATATTATACATGCTCTCACTATTTTCAAGTTTCATCTCTTTTGACTGCAATAGGTTTCCTGGGTAAAAAAGAGAAGAACAAGGGATAACACCGCCCAGGCCAGCATCAATGAGAAACCGGTCTGGTAAGCGGCCTGGCTGTATATTCGAACCCCGTCCGCCATTTCACTTTGCCACAAATGATCAAGTACAAGACCAACCGCGGGTTGCAGTATCATCGGCCCCGTCATTACCCCCATGTTGATGATGCCCGAAACAGTCCCGGCGAGACTGATGGGGATCGATTCCTTGGCAAAGGCAAAACTGAGCACCATCGAGCCCGAGCTGAACCCCGTGATCATAAGCACCGCGATTAACAGGGGGTGCCCGGGCAGGGGCAAGAAGAAAATAATACTCCATCCAATGACGCATATGGCGCACCCAAGGATGTAAGCGGGCTTTCGTTGTCCGAGGCGGTCTGAGACCCAGCCGAAAAACGGGCCGCCAAGTGCCCATGCGACCAGCAGGCATGCAGTGGCAACAGAAGCCCCGGCCGTGGAAAATCCATAATGGGTGCTTAGATAAGGGACTCCCCATAAACCGGAAAATGTCAGTATGCAACCGACAATCCCGCCAGGTATGACAAACATCAGGATCGTGTTCCGGCTTTTAAAAGCCTCGCCAATATTATTAAATATGGTTGAAAAGCTGATCCGGGTATTTGAAAGATCGGGTTCGATAAAGTTCTGATACCCTTTCTGATAAGGCCAGTCTCTGGCGAAAACCAGGATGCCCAGACCGACCAGCCAGGTGAAAAGAGCGATGCCGATCATTATGGTTCGCCAGTCATAGAGCTCCATAAACAGTCGCAGGGGCGGGCCTGCCGCTATTGCGCCCACCATGCCTGAAAACAGTGCCACGCCGGTGATCATGGCAAACATCCGGGCGGGAAACCAATTGCTTGCCACCTTGAGCATACCGACAAACGCAACCGCGACGGATGCACCGATTAAAAGACGCCCGATCGCCGCTGTCGTTATTGTCGGGGAAAAAGCGAAAAGGAGTGTTCCCAGTCCGGCAACGAATGCCCCCGCTGTCAGCAGTCTTCTCGGACCCCATATGTCCGCAAGTATGCCGGTGGGAATCTGCATGGCCACGTAGCTGTAGAAATAAAAGGCCGAAAGGTTTCCAAGCGCGGCCGCGCCGATCTGAAAATCCCGCATCAGTTCATTGGTCATTACCGCCGGGGCCACACGCTGGAAAAATCCAATCATGTAGAAGAGGGCGGCCAGTCCCCATATGAACCAGGCGATTTTAAGGGGTGGTGTATTGGTTGTCATACGCTGTGCCGGAAATGCTGGTATTCAATTGCCACTGGGAAGCTGTGGGGACGTTTAACAATATTATTACAATTGCAAAAACATACATACATCTCTATTATTAAAAGTCTTTCAAAATTTTGCAATCATTATATCGAATTATATCGTGGCCACAATATTACTCAGGTGCATGATTCAAAACAGGTTTCACTTAAACGGGAGGCTTCCATGGAAAAACAGGATGTGATTGTTTTCAGTCCTTACCCTTTCAAAGTTGGGCAGAAAATCAATATCGAAGATGGTCCGCGAAAGGGTGACTGGGAAGTAATCGGTATAACCGGTAGCAAGGTCAGGCTCAAGTGCCCTGTAAGTTTCAGGGAATTCGAGTGGGACCGTTTCTGTTATTTCGTACGGGAGGAAAAAGACGTCGAGTGGCCCAGCCAGGCCTGAGAGATCGAGATATGCAACATGCGTCTCACATTTTATCCTTCCAGCGATCAAGGTTGTCAAGGAAGGTTGTCGCCCTGTGAATGTTCTGTAGCAATTCGGGGTAATCCGGCTTTAATAGAAGGGCTTCCTGCCATACGTCCAGGGCTTCTCTTATAAACCCCTGTCCATAAAGCAGCCGCCCCCGGGCCTGTAGGGTTTTGGTTTTCCGGTCTATGCGTCTGTTTAATATTTCTTTATGACTCTCCGCCTCTTCAGGGTCGAGGCCAACCATCTCCATGAACAGTTGACGCGCACTGATAAGATCATTCATCTGCAATGCCAGGTTAAAACTTGCCTCCAGCTTGGACCACTGCTTTTCAATGTCGGATATGCCGGGGTCCGTATCTTCACGGGCAACATTTTTTTTGTCGGCACCAGGTTCATCGCGCTGTTCCAGGTGAATTCCGGAAAGCAGGG
>SLIE01000298.1 GCA_007135795.1 Desulfobacterales bacterium | reverse complement strand
TTGTTTACCGTTACATTGACGCTCGGCGTCGACGGCCATTCCGGCATATGCTGATGAAAACGATGACTCAGATCATATATTTGAAGACTCATAATCGTTATCCTTATTTATAGCTTTTCAAAATGTTTGCTTCTTACCAATGCCTCTTTGACTGATATTAATCATCAAGTGCATCTTCAGGCAAAAATATCAATTCTCGAATCCCGGCCTCTTTGTCTGCGGTTTTCATTTCTGGTGTCTCAACGAAACAAAACCACGGTCTTGGAAGACGGCGTTTAGCCGGCAACTAACTCCCCGGCATCAATTTTCATGCTGCCGCTGGGATCGGTCATGGCGATAAACCGAACCGGACAGGCGTCGCCGTAAACGAACTTCCACGGCGTGGCTGCAAAGGTCGCCCGTTTACCGACCATTACGTCCACATCGCCGCCGACCTGCTCGATCGTCGGTATTCCAGCCCCCAAAAGAGTTTTATGAGCCGCGTTCCACTCGCCGTGCTCTTTTTTAGGATCCAGGCCTGTCGCCTTCTGGTATTCGCCTGCCAGCCGCTTCATGGTCGGCCCGCCCCGGTGAGGTCCCAGTATCGTCGCCAGCGGGTGATCGACTTGCGCTGTGTCGACCCCGACCAACTTCGCATTCATTTTTACCAGCCACTCGGCCGCATCTTTGGACAAGCCCGGTGACTCTCCCCAATACTCGATGCTCTCGGAGTACTTGTGATGCCAACCCGTCACAATCACGACGATATCCCCCGGGTTCACCTTGGGCGTGGCTTTTTCCAGGTCCTCGGCTGTCACGAGCTCCCAGCTCTTCTTGGGAATACCCAGCACCACACCGTTTCCAAAAAACTTATCCGTAGAAACGGAGGCCATGTCCGCCCCCCGCTGAATGAGGTGCAGCGGCGCGTTCATGTGCGTCCCCGTGTGCATCCCCGTGGTAATGCGAAAGGCTAAAACACCATGCTGTGCATGCTTGACAGCACGATGCATTTTAACATCTTCCTGGCCGGGCATGGATGGCACCCCATGTCCCCAGACATGGCTGAGTTCAACCATCTGCATTCCCGAATAAGGATCGACTGTTATTTTTTCCATATCCATAATCGCTCTCCTTAATAGCTCTTTTTGCTAAAGGATTTTCTAAAACATCAATCAAAAAAGTGTTACACCCAATCATCCAGCGGTCAAACCGCCATCCACAAACAATGTCTGGCCGGTCATAAAACTGGAAGCTTCGGAAGCTAAGAAAACACAGGCACCTACCAGGTCCTTCGTCTGACCGATACGTCCCATGGGGACTGCTTGGGCGTATTTTTTTGCTAACTCGGGATTGTCAGCAATATGCTGAGTGCCCGGCGTGATAATCAAAGCCGGTCCGAGAGCATTGACGCGGATATTATCAGCGGCCCATTCAAGCGCAAGCGCTTTGGTAATCATCTCAACAGCGCCCTTGGTTGCACAGTAACCGGTATTCCCGCCCGTGTAACCACGCTGCCCACGCACCGAAGAAAGATTGATGATAGACCCCTGTTTTTGTTCGCGCATGACCCTGCCGGCCATTTTGCAGGCAATCATGGTGCCTTTCACATTCACGTTAAAAATTTTATCCCAGTCTTCCATGGGATAATCAAAGGCGTCCCGCTTGAGGTTCACCCCCATGGCGTTGATTACGATATCAAGCTTTCCGTATTTTTTTAAAACGGTCTGCATCAGGTCCTCAACGCTTTTTTCATCGGTTACATTGGCGGCAAGGCCAATTACTTCACCGTTGGTTTCAGACTTGATCTTCTGAGCTGTTTTTTCTGTTGCTTCCTGATTCAGATCAGATATCACAACCGTGGCTCCGTGAATTGAAAGGCCCATTGAGAGGACTTCGCCAATCCCGCCGGCACCACCATTAACAATGGCAACTTTACCGTCAAGCTTAAAAATATCTTTCATTTCATACTCCTTTCGGTTTTGCTTATATCCCGAAGGACATTATGTTCACCTCTATCGCCCAACAGATATCAGAACAACAACTCACCGGCCCGTTTAAGCGATATTGTTTCATTTTGGGTCAATTGCGATCTCACCAAGATCAATATCGGATTGAGTGACCACCTCAATTTTTTGAGACGCATAACCGCCGTGTTCTATAACAACTTGGTATTTGACATTTTTTGCCAGACCATCGAATTCAAAATCACCGTAAGCATCCGTCTCTGTCTCAAGTTTGAGGCCCTCACCTTCAATGACCACTTTAACCCCTTGAGCGCACTCGCCCTGTTTATCCCTCAAGACCACTTCGCCTGTGATGAACTTTTTGGGAAGGCCCACGTAGCGCACCGTCGGATTCGTGCCGTATTCAGGGTGGAACGCTTCGGTTTTCAGTGAAGCAGACAATTTGGAAATGGCACTTTCGGGATCATCCAGATCGCCGAAAACCAGTGCCCCCGTCGGGCAAGCCTCCACACATCGCGGCTCTTTTTCGCCTTTTTCCAAATGATGGGCGCAGAAAGTGCACTTCTGACCGATCTCTTTTTCCTCGTTCCAAAAAATCACACGGTATGGACAAGCGTTGAGAATTGATTTCTGCCCCTTGGCCTTTTCCGGATCAATAATGACAATTCCGTCTTCACGGCGATACATCGCACCGTCTTTTGAGGCTGCAATACAGGGAGCATCCTTGCATTGCATACATGGAATTGAAATATAGGACAGTTTGGGTTTTGGATAACTGCCTCGTTCGATTTCCCTGACCTGCATCCAGTATTGACCGTTTAACGGTTGAGCCGCCGAAAAAGGCGGATAGTCGTTATTATAGTATTCATCCCGGCAAGCCAGAAAGCAGTTATAACAACCATTGCATTTGCCGATATCAATAAGCATACCAAAACGTGCCATATTTCAACCCTCCCATTTTTCGATGTCTATGAGGCAGGAATTCGGGGTCATCCCCGGTACATTTCGGGAAACCATGCGCGAGGGTGTAAGTATATTGATACATCCGCCCCTGTCGATGGCATCATCCCTGCCGGGCGTCAGCGGATCGTATTTCGCCGATGACGCATAACAATGAATCACGCCGGGGCGAACACGTCCTGTCACCACGGCAATGCAAAGTACGGATCCCCTGTCATTGTAGAGCCGAACGATATCATTGTTGTTTATCCCTTTTCTGGCTGCATCTTCAGGGTGAAGCCGTGCCGGCCACCAGGCGTAGCCGTCTTTCTTGATCCTGTGACCGGGAATGTCATCGAGCCAGTCAGTATGCTTGTCATAATGACAGTGAAACGAAAACCGGGGATGAGGGGATAACAACTGGAATGGATATTTTTTGAACAGCTCGGTAGTGCGATGCCCTTCCCAGCTTGGGATATAGCGCGGACTGACAGGACGCTCATCATCATCGGGGAAATGTGCCTTGAGGCTTTCGGAGACAAATTCGATCTTGCCGCTATAAGTGCCGACTTCTTTGGCCTTATCTGTTTTGCGTTTGGGATTTTGCAGATCGGGGGTGTCGCATTCCCTGCCTTCGTAAAACCACCGCAGTGAGGGGGTCGGTTTGTAATCATCCTTGATGTTGATTATGTAATAGCCTTTCTTGACAAAATCCTCCCAGCTGATAAATTTCGGAAGATCCGAACCATCAAAGAATGTTTTAATCCAGTCTTCCTCGGTTTTCCCGTCAGTGAAGTCTTCCTTCATTCCAAGCCGGTCCGCGATCAATGTGAAAATCTCATAATCGGACTTGGACTCCCAAAGCGGTTCAAAACATTTCTGCTGGTATACGATCACGCGATAGTTGCATCCGGAGCTCGCATGCACGGTATAACCGCCGGCAGCAGCCCATTCCCCCACGTCGTTGCGTTCAAAGTTTGTACAGGCCGGCAGTATGATATCGGCCATGTTTGTTTCGCTGTTGTACCAGCAATCCTGATTCACCACAAACTCGAGCTTTGGACTCTGGTACATCCTCACCCACTTGCTGGTGTCACTCATGGTGCCCATGAAAGATCCGCCATAACGATAAAAAAGCTTGACCTCCGAATAGCCTTCCATGGGATATTCAAAGTGCTTGAACTGTTGCTCCAGGGACTGGCCGCAGAACCCCTCCCCGTACCAGCTGACTGGCGGGTTCAGGATAGCGTCAGGCACCGTCAAACGCCACAAGCGCTGCTTGGTCGTATTGATCGGCAGGTAGCTTGCCAAATCCGTGGTGGCAATACGTCCTTTGAGATCCGCGTATCCGGGGAACATCGTTTCTGTATCGGAAGGCGCTCCCATGGTGGTACCCCATATACTGACTCCCGGTTTCCCCAGGCCTTGCATCGCCTGCAGCAAAACCATCATCCGGGCCCATTCAGTGCCGTATGCCTGACGACAAGCCCCGCCTTCGCCGCCACGTGAACCGCCGGACAAAACCGTTCGTTTCGATGCCCATTCCCGGGCTAGAGCACGAATAACACGGGCTTTTACCCCACACTCCGCCCCTGCCCACTCCGGCGTCTTGGGCTGGCCATCAGATTCGCCCAGTACGTATTTTTTGAACTCGTCAAATCCGATCGTGCGGTTTTCAACATAATCCTTGTCATAGGTATCTTCATCAATCCAGACATAAGCAATGGCCATCGCCATTGCAGCATCCGTGCCCATTCGAGGGGCGATCCACTTGCCGTCCATGAAACCAGCTGTGTAGTTGTGGAATGGATCGATAAAAACAGTTTTAATCCCTCTTTCCTTGAGCCATTGCCGCCAAAGCGCAGATTCCTGACCGGAATAAGTACCGCGGGTGGTGTCCGGGTCATTTGACCAGAACACGATCATCTCGGAATTCTTCAACGTGTCTTCAAGGAGGTCGTACTGCTCTGGCATCCCGAGACGCCAGAAAAACCCATACGTATGAGTCGCGCCCCAATGCCAGCCTTCCCAGCTATCAGGGTTATCCAAAACCGGTGTAAATTCGAGCATGTTCATAAAGCGCGCGAATGGCCCCATTTTATAACCGACAATCCCCCAGTTGTGATGTGAGGAAGTCAGTCCGCTGATGGCCGATCCGCCATAGGTATCCTTGACCCGCTTGATTTCTCCAGCGACGATAGCCAGTGCCTCATCCCATGAAATCCGCTCGTAACCGGACTTTCCACGATTTTGCGGATTACGCTCGCCATTCGGGTCAAAGTCAACCCGCTTCATCGGGTATTTAATGCGTTCTTCGGAATGTATTCTCCGTCTTTCACCATGTACAAAAGGCGACAATGCAAACTTTTTGGGCGCTGTGAATTTAAGGTCTCCCGCTTCGATCACCCAAGGTTTGAGGTCGTTTTCATCCACAACCATCGGCCTGACCCGTACGATTTTACCATCTTTGACGTACACGGAAACAGGACCGCAATTGGTAAGATTATTGAAAACCTGTTCAGTCATGATTTAACCTCCCGGGAAAGTGAATAAAGGTACAACGCACAGATGCGCTGTATCGCACTGCGAATTATCAGGGTATTTTGTTCAAAAACGGCACAATGAATTTCATATAGCTGAACTCGATTTCATTAAACGAGATAATACATCCTTAACTGACAAATAAAATTTTGTCAATATATTTCATGTAATCTCAAAAAATCGATCTATCCTTATCAATATAATATATATATTTCGAAATCACCACCAAGGCACATCTTCCAACTACGGGAAAACAAACCTGACGACGTAAATAATCAGAACAGGCTGGGAAGAAACAACGAGAGCGGGGGGAAAGCAATCAGAAGAGCGACATGGCATACATCCGCAATCAAAAACGGTACGACCCCCCTGAATATGGTCCCCATTTTTTCACCGGTTATTCCCTGGATGACATATACGTTCAAGCCGATCGGTGGCGTAATCATACCCATCTCAGTAACCCGCACAATCAGGATGCCGAACCAAATCGGGTTGAAGCCAAGCTTGAGAATTGTTGGATAAAAAATCGGGACGGTCAGCAGCACAATTGCCATGGAATCCATGATGCAGCCGAGAAAGAGTGTTACCAGCAGGATGAGAACGAGAATAACGTAACGGTTGACGGGCAAGTCCCCGACCATTGAAGCCATTTCGAAGGGGAGGCGGCTCACGGAGAAAAAATAACCCAGCACCATGGCGCCGAATACAATGATAAAAAGCATCCCTGTGGTCTGCGCAGTGGTCAAAAGGCTCTGCTTGAGATTTTCCCAGTTCATCTTGCCGCGCCGGATAGTCATGCAGAAAGCCATAAAAGCGCCGACCCCTGCCGCTTCCGTGGGTGTGAAAATACCGGTGTAGATTCCGCCGATCACTATGCAAAAAAGTATCACTACCTCCCAGGTTTTAAGAATCGACAGCATTTTTTCCCTGGAGGTGGTCCGGGGCCCAGGCGGTCCCAGGTTCGGATTGTACCGGGTAATGATCATGATGGTAATGATATAAAATACAGCTTCCAGAATCCCCGGGATAAAACCGGCAAGAAAGAGTCTGCCGATAGACTGCTCCGTGAGAATGCCATATATGATCAGAATAACACTGGGCGGAATCAATATCCCGATGCTGCCGCCGGCTGCAATAGCCCCGGTAGCCAATGCGGGGTCGTAATTGTATCGTTTCATTTCAGGTGCTGCCACGCGCCCCATTGTAGCGGCAGTCGCCAGGCTTGAACCGCTGATGGCAGCGAAGAAACTGCAGGCTGCCACGGTTGCTATGGCAAGTCCCCCTTTAAGGTGCCCCAGCACCTTGTGGGCCGCATGATACAGATCTTCACTCATCCCCGAAGAAAAAGCAAAAGCCCCCATGAGGATAAACAGGGGGATTACACTCATTTCCTGGCTGGCAAAAGTCGAATAGGGAACGGTCTTGAGAACTCCCAGTGCCGGTTGCAGGCCTACGATGTAGGAAAAGCCGATAAAACCGACAAGGGCCATACTGATACCGATCTGCATGCGTGCAAATATAAGAAGTATCAGAACGACAACACCAATATAACCTACAAAAATCGAGCTCACTTCTTTCTGACCTCTGATAGGAGTTCAAACGTATGGATCAGCAGGATCAATGAAAAAAGACCAAAACCCAATGCAACCGTTACTGAAAATGGATAAACCGGAATCCGAAGAACTGCCGAAGTGAGCTTTGAAGCATAGACATCCTTTATAAAAAGGATGTTCTGCCAGGTTATCAAAGAGACAAACAACATGGTAACGATGGTGGTGATGAGATTGAAGAATGCCTGAACCCTGAGAGGAAAACGACCCATAACCAGGTCAACTGCCACATGCCCTTTCTGATCGGCACACCAGGCAATACTGAACGACACAAAAACCGCCATCAGGTACTCGACCACTTCAAGGGCGCCCCTGACAGGCTGGTTGAAAATATACCGCATCACCACATCAAAGGCGGTCAGGAACATCATAGCGATAAGTGCGGTTACCCCGATTGCCAGAAGGATCCGGGTCATTGTTTTAATTGCGGCTGTAAACATGCTTGCCTTTCCTCGTGCAAACCATATGCAATAACATGATGACCAACATGAAATGAGCGGAATTGCTTCCCGTATACACAAGCACCAGTCTATGGTGTTGGAATATCCGCATCGGCATAACCTTGCAGGCCGATGCGGATAACAGGTTCATTTTTTCAAACAAGGGAGTATGATTACTCTTTGCTCAAGGAAATGGCAGTGTCGAGAATCTCCTGGGCATTGGCATACCCGGCGGCTTCCATTTTCTTTACCCAATCCGCCCATACAGGCTTTGCGGCTTTCTCAATCCATCGTTCCCGCTCTTCATCGGACAAGGCATACACATTTTCCCTCTTACCCTGTTCTTCTATAGCCTTCAAGGCAAGGGTACGCATCTCGTCAAAGAAATTCTTGCCCCAGAACCGGGCACCTTCAACCCCGCTGACACTCATGATAGCATCCTGTACATCTTCGGGCAGGCGGTTCCAGGTCTTCTTGTTCATTGCGATGGAAAAGTAAACAGCCGGGAAAGGGACCTCGGTAAAGTGATCAACAACTTCATAAAAACGCCACACGTGGATCGCTTCCCACGGTGCGCCCATACCGTCGATGATCCCCTGCGACAAGGACATATAACTGTCAGGCATGGGAATCAACATAGGCGTGCCGCCAAGTTCCCTTACCATATCCGTGGGGGGGCCACCGGTCATCCGAAGCTTCAGGCCTCGCATGTCTTTCATGGATTTAACCGGCCTGTTGCGCGTGATCAAAGTATAGGGTTCGCTGGTATAAAACAGAAGGATCTTGACATCTTGGAATTCATTTTGAATTTCGGGAAATTTTTCGTAAAGCTGCCATAAAACTTCGCTCCCCTTTTCTGCTGTGGTAAAAGGAAGACCCGGCAAGCTGATGACATCGGCAAGCGGCGTCAATCCCGGCCAATAGCCGTGAAAACACCATCCGATATCAGTAATACCCATTTTGACAGCATTCCACATATCCGGACCCCTTGCAAGCGTCTGGCCATGATATGCCTCGATCTCAATCTTTCCTCCTGTCGCTTCCTCTATCTGCCTGAGCCACGGTTCGACCGCATTGATTGTGCTCCAGCCGGTATCCGGGTTCTGCTGAGCGAACCTCAATTTAATTGTATCGGCATGAGCGGTAAGCGTATAAACCAGTATAAGCAACAGAGAAATCAACAATACTGAAAATTGTTTCTTTACACGTTTTTTCATACCTTATCTCCTGTTATATATTATTGCGGTTAGATAAACACCAGCCCATTTTCCCTGTACAAATTATTCGGGTAAATGATTTTATATAAATGTTATTGTAACATAA
>SLIE01000435.1 GCA_007135795.1 Desulfobacterales bacterium | reverse complement strand
TTGGCAAATGCCAGGGATGTGCTGGTGGTGATAAAAAACAGAATAGACAACAGGTAAAAGAAAAGGGCGGTCATGATGACACGGGCTTCGCCACGCAGAGCGGCAATGATGCGGGTTGAAAACAGCGCGGCAACACAACCTGTCAGGTAACCGGTGTAGATGGTTGAAATGCGCAACTCCGAAAGATGATGACCGCCGATTTCGGTTAAACGAAAAGGAAGGAAATTTAAAACGGAAGCGAAAGTAAAAAATGTAAAAAATATGACCAGGTATACCCGCAGAAAACCGCTTACCCGAAGGATATCGGTAATGGCACTCAAACGCAGCCGGGTAAATGCGACTTTCGAGTCTGATTTCAGCCAGAAAAGTAAAACGAGATTAAACAGCATGGCAAAAAAAATGGCAAGAAAGGCATAGCGCCATCCGAATAACGTGGCGACAAAGCCGGATAAAAGGCGTCCGAAATACCCGCCGATGATGGTGGAAGCAACATAGAGGGACATGACGCGTTGAATGCCTTGCGCACTGCTCGATGTCGAGAGAAACGTCATCAGGGATGTCAGGATGGCCGGAACGCACCATCCCTGTATAAAGCGCATCAACAGGATGAACGGAAACGATTGGGAAAAAAATATCCCCAGCTCACTGACCATGATAATGGATACAGATATGACGATCAGTCTTTTGGCTGTAAAGGATTGCAGCAGAAATCCGTATATGATCGGGGCGAACCCGAGCGGCAGCAGAGTTGCGGTAACCAGGAGAGACGCCATTGATTCGGTTATGCCGAACTCCGCCTGCATCATCGGAAGCAGCGGCTGGGGGGTATATAGTGCGGAAAATGCGAAAATAGTCGTATAAAAAACAATTATCGGCGACGCGGCATCAGCTATTTTCATTTGGGTCTTTTTTGTTCAACACGGGCTTTCATGTCAAACCTCTGAGTCTGGCCGTGAGCCAGGGTGATACGATCACGACCACAAGGACAACGGGCCACAGATTTCCCCCTTGATATGCCGCGGATTCGTTAATAATTTTTTTTATCCCAATCGAATACCGAATGTCATGTTATTTTGCTTCTTTCCCGGGAAAAATCAACACTTGTTTTGCCCCTAAACATCCGCCGCCCCTTCTTCATCCGGTTGCATCATAGAGTTCCTCTCCTGGCGGCCAGGTTTTCATTGCCTGCCGCATAAAGGCCATTTCTCCGGTGTGATAGGCATTGTGATCGGCCACAACCAGAATTTCCCGGTAAATAGTATATGCTGGTGCATGGAGGATGGGCTCAAACAAATCCGTTTCCCGGTCCTGGACCATTTTCTCCAGGACCGCCCGATCCGCAAGAAAATTCTGGATAATTTTATTCCAACCGGCTTCGTCGGTTCTCTCCGAAGGGGCCGGGAAATATCCCTTCGGCCATGGCGGTGACTCAAATGCCGGATCCTGAATGAATAATACTATATCCTCTTGCGCTCTGCGCATGTGTTCAAGAATATGCCATGGCGCATATGGCATATTGGGTGCCTTGTCGTTAATGCGGGAAATTGGAAAATCATCGATGACTTCCTCAAAGTTCATGTGCGCATGACTGCCGACCAGCAGTGCCAGTAGTTCTTTTCGAATGGCTTTTTCCTTTTCCATGACTCCTCCCTTTGGTATTATTTTAGTATCATCTCAATCCCGCCATGCGCACCATGCCAAACAAAGCCAGCCAGCCAGAAATGCCAACCCGCCCAAAGGGGTGATCGCACCGAACCACCCCGTTTTGCTGATACTGAGGAGGTATAGACTCCCGGAGAAAAGAATTGTTCCAAAGACAAAAAGCCATCCGGCGACAATGACGATCAGGTTAGGCCATTTTGTATATGCCCAGGCTGTCGCAATCAGTGCAAATGCATGATACATCTGGTACCGGACGCCTATTTCAAAGATTGAAAGCATTTCGGGACTCAGTCGATTTTCCAGCCCATGAGCAGCGAATGCCCCTGCCGAAACACCGATAAAAGCGGAGAAAGCACCTAAAGCAAAAAAGACTCTATCCAATTTATAATCACCATTTTGGGATACGGATCATTGTCACCGTTTCGAGGGGAAAGCCACACGTCATGCCAAACAAAAATTCATCTATAACTGGAATATAACCTTAAACGATCGGGGGTCAAAACAGATTGACACGTTAAATCATGAAAATGAAAATCAGACGATGGTTTTTACTTCTATCGCTATGGGAGCGGGTTATGAATAAGGAATGGCAAGCCAGATTATACTACGGGTTGGATCTGTCCAGGTAATTTTATGGTTGGGTGCGCGAAGGGATGGCAACGAAGCGGGGGGAAACACGGCCCCTGGAAACAATTTTTAGATCCTCACATGCTTGCGGCGCAACAGGTCTTCAAACTTTTTATGTTCGAAATCATCCGGAAAGGAAGAAAAAATATTATTCACAAATTTAATAGTCCTATTCCAGGATTTGCAAATAGAGGCATCTGAATGCATTGGATCATCGCCGATCATCACATGATCTTCTTGACCCGGCCGACCTGGCCGGATTCAAGTTCGACTTTGATACCATGCGGATGGTTTGCGGATTTTGTAAGTATTCGTCTTACGATACCTGTGGTAAGTGCACCGGTCCTCTGGTCTTTTTTTAAAACAATTTCCACTTCCATACCGGGTTTGATGCTGTTGCGATCTTTACCGTCCATTTGGTTTCCTATCTATTTTTCCGTTTTACCCTTCCCACCACCAGTCGAAGGATCAAAATGACAATGCCCGAAACGGTCAGTATTAATGCAAACGCCGCCCATGTAACAAAGGTTCCCCGGTAAAGCAGGGATATGGGATTGACACTGGCATTTGCCATGATCCGGCCTTCGGGGTTGCGATAGTGGTCCGGGATATCCGCAAGGCCGTTACCGGTTCGGTCACTGAAATGGGAAATGTAGCGTATGAGGGCGATCCATTCCTTGAGTTCCTGGATGCCGGGTTCCCGGGGGTTTGCATCGACACGGAAATCGAGTAGGGACTCGATGGGGTTGCCGTGCCGGTCTTTAGGGATGATGGTCAGGATATCATAGGTAAAATCTCCAATGACCTGGAGAAAAGTCGCTTCGTAGATATTGGCAGCAACGCGGTAAAGATTTTCGTTGGCGCGGGAATAATCGAGTGGCACGTAGACACCGTATTCGGACTGAATCCGGATGTCGGTGACCCGGTCGAATGGCACGCGATAAGGATTGTAAGTAAATTTTACGCCGGAGAGCTGAAGAAAATAGGCACTGCCGCGAAGGGGGTATACGGTGGTAATCACTTCGAGTGCCCGTTTTATCTCGTAGGCGTGGATGTAGCAGGTGACCAGGGGATAACCTGGGGTGTTTTGTTCATCCATGCCAATTCCCAGGGGAAGCGTGCGGAAGACGTCTGCAACCGCGAGTTTTCCGGTTTGGCCCTTCAGAATATCGGCCCGTATGACGCCATTTGCCTTGATGGCCATCTGGACACGGGTTGCCGGGTCTTCAGGATTATAGTCGTGTTTGTTGACGTACCAGCGTATAGCATCGGCCAGGAAATTACCGACCGGGGATTCCGCCAAACGAAGGGGCAAATCAAAATCTGTATTGCCGATGATTTCCCAGTAACTGAGGTTGTGCTCACTCAAGACCTGTTGATCGATTTTTGTGATGAATCGATCGATCTGTGCCCGGATTTCAGGATCAGCCGGGATGCTGTCATCTATTTTAATGAGATTGTAATCTTGGAGCGTTATTTTCCCACCGTAAAAAGAGAAATCAAGTGCGCCGATGGCGCCCCCGTATCTCCCGGCCTGGACAATGATGGTGTCGTTTACCACAAGCGGTTCTTCAAGAAGAGTGTGGCTGTGACCGGATATGATGATGTCAATTCCGGGAACTTCCGCAGCGAGTTCCATATCTTCTGAGGCGGCGGCCATGTAAAGTCCGCTATGAGAGAGGCAGATGACAATATCGACGTTTTCCTCTTCGCGCAGGATTCGTACCATGTCGCGGGAAGTTTTTATGGGATCGCGAAATGTAACCGGGGCTGCAAAAGGGGCGTCACCAGCGGCAATTTTCCCAATGATACCGTAAAAGCCGATACGGAGGCCATCGACCACAGCAACGGCATACGGTTTCACGAGCCCTTTTTGAAATACTGCTTCAAGGGAATCGTCTTTGTCACTCTCCCCGGAAAAGATTGCGTTTGAAAAAACGATTCCGGGTAGTTGGTTTCGGTTATGGGCGGTGGTGATGATTTGGGCCAGGCCGTCAGGAAACATGTCGAATTCATGATTGCCGAGTGTAACGTAATCATACCCCATTTGATGCATAAGGCGAAGCTCAAAGGATTCTTCGCGGGCGAGCGTGTGAAAAAGGGTTCCCATGGTAAAATCGCCTGCGTCAAGCGTAAAGGAGGGGTTGGAGCGTTTGTTGCGCTCATTGTTCAGGACTGTGGCAATTCTGGCAAACCCACCAATGGTGGTATCAATGTTGGTCCGGTCTGGGATATAGTCGAGTTCGGGGGCGTATGGCATGAGATGGGAATGCAGGTCATTGGTATGGAAGATAGTCAGGAATTGGGGAGTGGCAGGAAATGCGCCAGCCGGGGGTGAGATGAAAATAAGAAAAATGGGTATGAAGGCGATGGTGAAGGCGATGGTGATGACGATGCGGCGCATGGACTCTCCTTTACTTTTTTGAACTAGTGCTTTGGAACGAGATGCCCGAAACCAAAACCATATTGCCGATCTTCGATCGATAGGCTTTACCGGGAGGGCGACGCTCTCACAAGAAACATGCCCCGGCGAGGCTAACGCCGAAGAATATAGGTGACAATGGATATGACAATACTGATGAGGACCATTGTCGTAATGGGGATGTAGACCTTCATATTGGGACGATCGATGATTATATCACCGGGAAGGCGGCCGATGGGAAGCTTGGAAAGCCACGGCCAGCCGAACCCGATAATAATGATGGCAATTCCTAATATAATGAGCGTTCTTTGCATCCGGAATTCCCACGCGAACTATTTTATGGTGTAGTAGGATCTATACCATTCGATGAAGTTGTTAATTCCTTCTTCGATGGTGGTTTCAGGTTTGAAGCCAACGGCATGGTAGAGGTCGTCGATATCGGCATACGTGGACGGAACGTCTCCCGGTTGGAGGTCGAGGAAGTTCTTTTCGGCCTCTTTGCCGAGGACTTTTTCGATGACCGAGATGAATCGGGTAAGTTTTTCAGGGTTGTTGTTCCCGATATTATAGATTCGATACGGCGCGTAGGACGTGCCGGGATCCGGATCATTGCCGGTCCAGTCCGGATTGGGTTCCGGTAGTTTCTGCATTACCCGGAAAACCCCCTCGATAATGTCATCGATGTAGGTAAAGTCCCGCTGCATGTTTCCGTGATTGAAAACTTTAATGGGATCGCCTGCCAGAATCGCTTTTGTAAAGAGGAACAAGGCCATGTCCGGTCGACCCCAGGGACCGTAAACCGTGAAAAACCGCAAGCCCGTGCACTTGAGACCATAAAGATGGCTATACGTGTGTGCCATGAGCTCGTTTGATTTTTTGCTGGCAGCATAAAGCGAAACCGGGTGGTCCACATTGTCATGGACCGAAAACGGCATATTGGTGTTGGCGCCGTAAACCGAGCTCGATGAAGCGAACACGAAGTGCGCCACGCTGTTGTGGCGGCAGCACTCCAGGAGGTTTACAAAACCGACGATATTGGCATCAACATACGCATGCGGATTTTCCAGTGAATACCGAACACCGGCCTGGGCCGCCAGGTTGACCACCGTGTCGAATGCATTCCCGTTAAATAATTTTACAAGCGAGGGTCTGTCGCTGATGTCTAACTGGTGGAAAGTAAATCCGTCCAGTTCGGAGAGCTGTTTCAAACGGTCTTTTTTCAGGTTAATGTCATAATAGTCGGACATGTTGTCGATACCAATGACCATGAACCCCTCGTTGGCGAGTCGTCTGCAGAGGTGAAACCCGATGAAGCCGGCAGCACCGGTCACGAGGATATTTTTCATAAAGGATGTCCCATTGTGATGGAAGGTTTCTGATTATATTGAACAATAAAGCGTTATTTTCAGACAACTATAGATTTTCCAACCAGTCGACGAGCAGGCGGACACCGAAACCGGTTCCACCGGCGGGGCAATACGCATTCGCATTGTCCGCGAACGCGGGGCCAGCGATATCAATGTGCGCCCAGTCGATATTTTCCACGAAACCGGACAAAAAAAGTGCAGCGACAATGGCCCCACCCCATCGGGATTTGCTGACATTGCGCATGTCGGCAATGTCGCTTTTGAGCATATCCCGGTAATCATCCGGCATGGGCATGGCCCAGCACCGCTCATTGGTTTTGGTTCCCGAACGGACAATCTGTCCGGCAAGTTGATCATTTGACGAAAAAACACCCGCAATTTTCGGTCCCAGGGCAATTTTGCAAGCGCCGGTAAGGGTTGCCATGTCAACCAGGGTGTCCGGGTTATACTGCCGGACCGCATAGGAAATCGCATCAGCCAGGATCAGCCGGCCTTCCGCATCGGTGTTACCGATTTCCACGGTTTGCCCGGATGCTGTTTTGATGACATCCCCCGGGCGATATGCATTACCGGAAGGCATGTTCTCCACCAGAGGAAGAACGCCGATGACCCGGTGTTTCATCTCCAGGCGCGATACCGTGATCAAAGTGGCGGCGACTGCGGCGGCCCCGGCCATGTCCTGCTTCATATCCGCAATACCGTTTGACGGCTTGAGATTGATGCCGCCCGAATCGAATGTCACCCCTTTTCCGACCAGAACGATGGTCTTGTCGTACTTTTCAGGGCGGTAATCGAGCACGACCATTCTTGGCTTCGTATCACTGCCGGCACCCACGCTCAGCATGGCGTGCATATTGTTCTTCTTTATATTTCGATCGTCAAGATCGACGATAGTCAGATTTTCCTTGTCCGCGGCTTTGACGATGGAACGGGCGAACATGTCCGGGCGCTTGTCATTGGGCGGGGCACTCACCCATTCCCGGGCCATGACCGTCCCCTTGCAGGTGGTCTCAATCTTTCCGGCCATGGTGCGAAAACTTTTCTGCCCGGACTTCTCGACGTGAAAAAAGATATTGGCAAGCACTTTTTTGCTTTTATCCTTTTTGTAGTGATCGAAAAAATAGTTTGCAAGGAAGGCGCCTTCCATCATAGCCATAACATAATCCTTTTGCCCGTGTGCGCAAAATACGACTTCATCCAGCTTCGCCTTAATCGCACGGCTTACGGCTTTCCCCGCGGCAGCGCGGAATGTTTCGGCATTGGATTTTTCTGATTTCCCAAGCCCCAGGAAAAGAACCCGCGTCGCTTTAGTGCAAGTGGGTGCGTAAAGCATTAACTCATCACCCGCGCCTCCCCTGAATTCCGGGTAAAGCCCCGCCTGTCCCAAAAGACTGTTAATGACCGGGTCTTTGGAGAGACTGTCATCTTCACATACCATCACGACCAGCAGTTCGGTTTTCAGGTTTGCGAGATCACCTGTTTTTATATTGAGCAATTGATACTCCTTTATGTTTAAAGCGTTTACATGTTGCGCTCACGTCGAATCACTTCCCAGGCTTCCTGGATTTCACGAAACCGGTTACTGGCGTAACGGGTAAAATCCTCCGGAAGATTCTTTGCCGCGATCGTGTCCGGATGATACTCTTTTACTTTTTTCCGGTACTGCTTTTTCACGACCTCATTCGAATCATTCGGAGAACAACCAAGCACCGCGTAATGAGTGTTTGTCTTGCCTTTAATATGCCGGGACCGAAATTTGTCAACCGTTGCACCCGGCATCTGAAAAACCCGGGCAGCCCCGGATATCATCTCATCATTGTCTTTGTGAATAAAACCGTCGGCAGCCGCGAGTTTGAGCATCATGTCGACCATCATCTCCAGTATTTCAGGTGTATCGCGAAATTCCTGGTAGAACCGGTCGGCAAAGGCTGAAAACGGTTGGGCGTCATTTAAAGCCTGATGAAAAATCTGCTCGGCCACCATTCTGCTATGTGCGTTTAATCGAAGATCCCGGACCATGAATCGCCGGATAATGTTCATTTCGGCTGTTGTTATCGCACCTCCCGCCTTTGCAATTTTTGCAAGCATTGAAAACGTGGTGAAGAGAAAAATATACTGTCCCTTCGCGTCCGGGGAGAAAACCGATTTATCTGCAAGTATGTTCTGCCGATTATCATCAGAGTCGAACATATGACCAAAGGCCGCCCCAGCAAGTGCGCCCAGCGGTCCGCCAACGACAAATCCGATACTCCCGCCGACCATTTTACCCATCCATCCCATTTATCAAAAGTTCCCGTAGAATTGTATATTTATACCGGACCCTGCTCAATCAATTCACGCCTGAGCATATCTAGTGCAAGATGCGCAAAGACCTCCTTGTTTGCGCAACGATCCCTGAATGGCAGTACGCGCCGCTTGGCAACCGTCCTTTGGGGCCCGGCGACGGCGACGCATATTGTTCCCACCGGTTTTTCATCCGTGCCACCCGATGGACCGGCAATTCCTGAGGTGGAAATCCCGTAATCGGCGCTTGAAATTCTTCTGACCCCTTCCGCCATTTCCTTTGCGGTCTCTTCTGATACGGCACCAAATTGCTCAATGGTTTCAGGTAATACGCCCAATATATCAGTTTTTGCCGAGTTTGCATAGCTCACCGCAGACATTATGAAAAAAGCTGAAGAACCGGGCACATTGGTCAATTTATCCGAGATCAGCCCGCCGGTACAACTTTCCGCAGCAGCCAGG
>SLIE01000169.1 GCA_007135795.1 Desulfobacterales bacterium | reverse complement strand
CGATCATCCCGATCGATGCAGATCAGGCTGTCTCTCGCCTTGATGTGGCCGTTTTTTACCTTCCCGACCGCAAGGCGCCCCAGGTAATCGGAATAACCGAGGTCGGCAACCAGCATTTGGAACGGTTCTTCCGGGTAATAGGATGGGGCGGGGATTTCCGAAAGAATGGTTTCAAAGAGAAGATGCAGATTATCTGATTCATCGGTTAATTCTTTTTTGACGATCCCGTCACGTCCGATGGCATAAAGGTAGGGAAAATCAAGTTGTTTGTCCGTTGCGCCCAGTTCGATGAAAAGATCATAGATTTCATCGAGGACTTCATCGGTCCGCGCATCTTTTCGGTCGATTTTGTTAATGACGACGATGACATCGAGATGTGCTTCCAGTGTTTTTTTCAAGACGAATCGTGTCTGGGGAAGGGGGCCTTCCGAAGCATCCACAAGCAGGATCGCCCCATCCGCCATGGAAAGCGCACGTTCCACTTCACCGCCGAAATCAGCATGGCCGGGGGTATCGATAATATTGATGCGGATATCTTTCCAGAGAACGGAGCAGTTTTTTGCGGCAATGGTAATGCCTCTTTCCCGCTCCAGGTCCATGCTGTCCATTATGCGCTCATCAACTTCCTGTTCAGCGCGGAAAAGACCGCTTTGCCGGAACATGGCATCGACGAGCGTGGTCTTGCCGTGATCGACGTGAGCGATGATGGCGATATTTCTTATGTTTTCGTTTTTCAGTTTTTGACGCAAAGGCTGTACTCCAGTAAAACATCCGGAAATGATATTGGTTAAGGCGATGATTCGACCCGAAATGACGATTAGGGCAATATAGTCATCTCTGCAATAAATACAAGCGTTTTTTGCAATTGCGTGTATAAAATCAGGGTGTGCACTTGACCAATAGATACCCGCCTTGTGGTCCCGAGACCCTGAATATATATATTGCGGAGAGAATCGGCTAAAAATGGTTTTTGCGCTTTTTTTGAATCCGGTATAAATTTAAATGATGGTTATTGTATAGAGAGTTTTGCGCCGGTAGGTTATTGAGCCGTCTGATCGCGACTTTTTACGAGTTTATCAACATTAAGAGAGCAATTCACAAATGAGAGAAATAGAAATTTCACAAGAGCCGATAGAGCTTTATAAAATTCTTAAGTATGAAAATCTGGTTAATAGCGGCGGGGAAGCGAAACATGTGATTTCTGAGGGGCGTGTTGTCGTCAATGGAACAGTCGAGACCAGAAAACGAAAAAAAATCTACTCCGGAGATATCGTGGAATTTGAGGAGGTCAGGATTCATGTGCAGGTGAAGCGTTTGAATGAGGATATCGGGATTTCTGAATAAAATCTGGTTGGGGCGACGGGGTGCTTATGATCAAAGCAAGGCGTCTGGAAAAATTGCGGTACTTTCTGATCTGCATATTCTTTTTTTTCTTGCTGTTTTTTTTGTTTGCGGGGAATTGGGAAAAGAACGAAGAGGATCCGGAGGATAATATCGTTATTTATACCCGGGAGGTGGATGACTCGCCGCTCAGGGAGTTCTGGGGGGAGACCATCGTTGAAACATCCCTGGGTGCACTGGTGGCCCTATGCCGGGATGCAGATGCGTTCCCCGAATGGATGCACAATGTGGACCATGCGGAACATCTGGAAGTTTTGAATGACATTGAGTTTGTCACCTATACGATTCAGAGCACACCCTGGCCGGCATCTGATCGTGATATGGTTTCATATGCCAGGATCGATCAGGAACCTGATACGAAGCGGGTCACAATTCAGGTGGAGGCACGTCCGGATTACTATCCGGAGCAGGATGAATATGTCCGCATACCGAGAATGACCGGTATGTGGGAATTTAGGCCGATAGGGGAGGGGCGCATAAAAGTTGTTTATCAAGCCCTGGTCGACCCCGGGGGGTGGATTCCAGATGGTTTCGCTGATGCCTATGCCGTGAACACGCCACTTGAAACGCTTCGCGGATTGAGAGAGATGATTGACAAACCCCAATACCGGGATGCGCAGGTGGAGGGTATACAAGAACCCGAGTGATACCCGAGTGATACCCGAGTGATACCCGAGTGATAATTGACGGTTTCGTTAAGAGTCCCATCCACACGCTTGTAGCAATTTATATGTGCCCGGAATAAAATCACTACCGCACCCAATTCATTTGAATTGGTGGAAAATTCTCGAGATTGATTTAAAATATCAATATTACAATAATTTAATCCGTAAGGAATCTGATCGGGATCTTATTGAGGTTAAAGATTGTTGTCATGTACGCATTTCAGAATAAAATTCGATTAAAAAGAAAATTCATAATAGACCTTTTTCATATTTTAGCATCCGGTTTAGACAGTGAACCGGAGAGTTGCAAAAATCAAAAATGAATTTGCAAGGGGGCCGTTATGAAAAGAGTGGAAGGTAAAGTGGTTGTTGTCACCGGAGGATCTCTTGGAATCGGAAAGGCCAGTGCCATAATGCTGGCCAGAGAAGGGGCGAAGGTTGCCGTAACGGATATAAAGGACAAAGAAGGTCAGGAAGTGATTGGTGAAATCGAAGCGTTTGGCGGTATCGCTAAATACTGGCGCCTCGACACGTCTGATGAAGATGCGGTTCAACAGGTTTTTTCAGAAATATCCGGGGAGTTCGGGCCAATATCCGTACTTGTGAACAATGCGGGTATATCCGGGGCCAACAAGCCGACCCATGAACTGACCCGGGAAGAATGGGAGTCACTTTTCAGTGTGAATGTGACTGGCGTCTTTTTTTGCACCAAGCATGCAATTCCCCACATGCAGAAACATGGTAGCGGCAGCATTATAAACATGTCTTCAATTTACGGTATCATCGGAGCGGCGGATTTGCCACCTTATCATGCATCAAAAGGGGCTATCCGCGCAATGAGTAAAAATGACGCGATTCTTTATGCCAAAGAAAAGATCAGGGTCAATTCAGTACACCCTGCTTTTATCTGGACGCCGCTTGTGGAGGAGTTGGCGAAAAATTCACCCGAAGGATTGGAAGCGTTCCGGGAAAAAATTGATAATCTTCATCCCGTGGGGCATGTGGGAGAGCCGGATGACATTGCGTACGGGGTGTTATATCTCGCATCGGATGAGTCCAAATTTGTCACCGGTAGTGAACTGATTATCGATGGCGGGTACCTGGCCCAATAAAAGGAGCTTTGTAGAAGCTTACCAAAAGGGGAATCAAATGGTCGACAAGAAATTGTACCTGAAAAAGATGAAAGCACAACTCGATATAAAAAAGGCGGAACTTGACAAGTTACGGGCAAAAGCAGATTACGCCAATGCGGATGCCCGGTTGAGAATTCAAAAGGATATTGAATCGCTTGAACGCACAATGTGCGACCTCAGGAAAAAGCTCTCAGATATTAACGAATCAGGCAGCGAAGCATGGAAATCGATCAGAGAGGGGGTTGATTCTTCCTGGGAATTGTTAAAGACGGGAATTAAGGAAGCACAATCGCGATTCAAGAAATGATAACCATGCGAGGTATTATGAATCGATCGAATCACGATGAGCAAACCCGTCATGGCGACCGATCACCGGGTTCAGCATCCGGGAACCGAAAAAAGCCCGATCATGCCGTTCACAGTCGGCAATCGGAAAATGAAAGCGATAAAAGTTCCGGACATTCCGGCCATGAGCAGCATGAAGGCCACGACAAGCATGCCGGTCACAGTGTCGAGATGTTTCGCACCCGGTTTGTGGTCTGCCTGATACTGACCATACCGGCCCTCATCTGGGAACCGATGCTCCAGGACTGGTTCGGGTACCAGGCACCCGAATTTCCAGGTTCTGATTTAATCCCCGCCATTTTCGGCACCATCGTCTTTATTTATGGGGGAACGGTTTTTCTTAAGGGCGCGGTTCGGGAATTGGCGGACCGGGTACCGGGGATGATGACCCTTATCGCGCTGGCCATCAGCGTGGCATTTATCTACAGTGCCGCGGTGACGCTTGGTTTTGAAGGCCATGCATTGTGGTGGGAATTGTCCACCCTGGTGACGATCATGCTGCTGGGTCACTGGATCGAGATGCGCTCCATTTTCCAGGCCCAGGGCGCATTAAAAGAGCTTGCCAAATTACTTCCCGATATGGCGGAAAGAATTCTGGAGGGAGACCGTACCGAAGAGGTGCCGGTCGATCAGTTGCGGGAAGGGGACCGCGTCATGGTTCGTCCCGGTGGAAGCATTCCGGTTGACGGGGTTGTCGAAGAGGGCAAAAGCGCTGTCAATGAAGCCATGATCACCGGAGAGTCAAACCCGGTGGATAAACAGCCGGGGGATAAAGTGATTGCCGGCACCATCAACGGGCAGGGATCACTTCGGGTGGAAGTGGTGGAGACCGGGGATGAAACCGCCCTTGCCGGGATCATGAAACTCGTTGAGGAGGCGCAGGGGTCTCGATCAAAATCCCAGGACCTTGCCGACCGGGCCGCTTTTTTCCTGACCCTGGTGGCTATTGCGGCGGGTGCATTGACGTTTGCGGGATGGTTGGCGTTTGGCAGGAGCCTGGATTTTACCATAACCCGTACGGTGACGGTCCTCGTTATTGCCTGCCCGCATGCCCTGGGATTGGCGATTCCTTTAGTGATTGCCATTTCGACGACGCTGGGAGCGCGCAACGGGTTGCTCGTGCGGGACCGGCGGGGATTGGAAGAAGCGCGGAATATCGATGTTGTGATTTTCGACAAAACCGGTACACTCACACTCGGGGAACACCGGGTGGTGGAAACTGCCGTGGGAAGCGAGATTGATGAAAATGAGGCCTTGGGGTTGGCCGCGGCCGTGGAACATGATTCAGAGCATCCCATTGCCCGGGCCTTGCTCAATAGTGCCCGTGAAATGGAACTGGAAGTGTCGGGGGCAAAGGATTTTAAAGCCATTCCGGGACGGGGCGTGCAAGCCACGGTAGCGGGGCGGGAACTGAAAGTCGGTGGACCCGCACTGCTCAGTGAGCTTCAGATTGATCCGCCCGACACTGTGCAAAAAGCAGCGGACGAATTCTCGAAACGGGGTCAGGCCGCTGTTTATCTTGTTGAAGGGGATCGCGTGCTGGCGGTATTTGCCATTGCAGACGCCATTCGCCCCGAGTCTTTTGAAGCGGTGAAACGCCTTCACGAAAAAAATATCGCTGTCGCCATGCTTACCGGTGATTCCCAGGCGGTGGCCGACAGTGTGGCCCGGGAACTGGGTATTGACACGGTATTTGCGGAAGTCCTCCCGGAAGACAAAGCCGAGAAGGTGAAGTCGCTGCAGCGCGAAAACAAGCGGGTGGCAATGGTGGGCGATGGCGTCAATGATGCCCCGGCACTGGTGACGGCAGATATCGGGATTGCCATTGGTGCGGGGACGGATGTTGCAGTTGAGGCCGGAGACGTAGTGCTGGTAAGGAGCGATCCACGGGATGTGGCCCGAATCGTGGCGCTGAGCCGTGCCACTTACAGCAAGATGGTGCAGAATCTCTGGTGGGCGGCGGGTTACAACATTGTCGCCATACCGCTTGCCGCGGGCGTCCTGGCATGGGCCGGAATATTGCTTGCCCCGGCAGTCGGTGCGATTTTGATGTCCGCCAGTACGGTGATCGTAGCGATTAATGCGCAGCTTTTACGTCGTGTCGCATTGTAAGTATACTTTTATTGATAATAAAAATAAACTGTTGTATCATTTTTTTTTAAACTAGTTAAAATAACCATTTGATGCACTCGTAAAAAGCCGCAAAATCTGTAACGATGTTGATTTGCCTTTAAGTGATGCAAATTCCACCAACGAAGTTGATGGGACTTTTTACAACGCCATCAATTTAAAATTTCAGGAAGAAAGGATCCGTTTGCAAGTCAAGGCTGCGATTCGTCATATTTTCCATTCCCTGGTCCGAAATTTTCGTCCCCTTCTTATTTATCATTTTTTTGTCAGTCTCCTGGCCATAGTCGTATTGGTGCCGATAAGCACCTGGATTATGACCCGTGTGTTAAGCAGAACAGGAATTCCCTTGATCAGCCCCGAGGAAATGCTGGGCTTTTTTTTGTCTCCGACGGGCGTGGCATGGGTACTGACTGGCGGCAGCCTGGGGTTGCTTCTCATATTTGTCATTCATGCCGGGATGATCCTTATTGCCGCAGAAACCGAAAATGGCCATTACCGTGTTGCCATTACGGCGCTTTGGCAGGTAATTCGCAAATTGCCACGCCTGCTTCTTCTATCTGTGCTTCAAATCGGGGCCCATTTGCTTATCGCCGCCCCTTTTCTACTGGCCGTAGTGATCGCCTGGTCGATTATGCTGAAGCCATATGATCCCTATTATCTGGTTTCAGAAACACCACGGGTTTTCTGGGTCTTCCTGATCGTGTGCGCGCCGTTTGTCGCAGGCATTCTCTTTTTCAATGGATGGCTGTATTTGCGATGGGTACTGGCGTTTCCCGTGCTGCTACTGGAGAGAAAATCACCCAAAGAAGCCCTTAAAAGAAGTGCTCAACTGACCAAAGGTTCGTTTCGGAAAATTACCGCCCTGATTTTGGCCATGGCTTTTATGGTGCTACTCATTCCTGCCCTGCTAATTGTGATATTTGACACCCTGGGGAGCTGGTTTCTGGGGTGGGTACCGGAAAATTTCATGATTTTAATTCCTGCGGTGATGATTTATTTAATCCTGTATATCATCCTGGCTGTCCTGCTCAGTTTCCTGGGAAATGCTGCAAACAGTCTGTTTATCCAGCATCTCTATCAAAGCATCGCCGGGGTCACCCCCGTATCGGAAAACGAGACCCCCCCGGCACACACGGGCGCTCTGGCCTGGGGTGTTGAGGTTATTCTCCTGATTTTCGCCGTGAGTCAGGCCGTCTTTGTCCTGTATACTTTTTTTGATTTTCAAGATGACGTCGCCATTGTCGCCCATCGGGGCAGTTCCATGATGGCTCCGGAAAATACAATGCCGGCCATCGAACTGGCACTTGAAGAGGGTGCCGATTACGTGGAGATCGATGTTCGGGAAACAGCGGATGGTGCGCTTGTGCTGCTGCACGACCGGGATTTGCGCCGTATTGCGGGAGATTTCCGGAACATTTGGGAACTCACGCTTGAAGAGGTCCGAGAAATAGACGCCGGCAATTGGTTCCATCCCCGTTTCAGTGGGGTTGGAATCCCCACGCTTGAAGAGGTCATCGATGTGGTCCAGGGGCAGGCCCGCCTGTACCTGGAAATCAAGCCCAGTCCGGCGACCCCGGATCTGACCCGGAATGTGGTGACGCTTTTGCAGGAAAAAGAATTTATCGACGACGTACTGATCGGTGCCATGGAGCCAGGTGTTTTAAGAGATGTAAAACGTCTGGAGCCCGAACTGCGCACCGCTTTGTTCGTTCACACGGCCATTGGGAGACCGGACCGGGATATACTGGATGTGTTGGCATTGCGCGCGGCCATTACGACTGGTCAGGATATCCGGAATGCACACCGGCATGGTCACGAACTTCATATCTGGACAGTTAATGATCGCAGGGAGATGTCCCGGTTTATCGATATGGGCGTGGATAGCATCATTACCGATGATCCGGGGATGCTGACGGAGTTGCTCCAGGAGCGGGCGGCATTGTCAAATCCGTCTCTTTTTTTGGTAAAGCTTCGGCACTGGTTGAGAAGTTAGCAACAGGGAATGGATTTTTTGCGAAAGGATCGTATTGGATTTAAAGTTAAGGATGGTACAGACGGATGACGATTTTTGAAGGTATTTCCTGGTAAAGCGAATCTGTCGATGATTTTGCAGTGCCTTGACTATTTGGATGATTTTGTTTGATGCGTCGGTAACAATGGCGCACACTTTATGAGGATGATTTACTAACCCGTACGGGAGGTGTTTCATGACAAAGATTCTGGTTTTATATTACAGCATGTACGGACATGTCGAGACAATGGCGGGGGCGGTTGCCGAAGGGGTAAAACGGATCGATGGTACCGAGGTAAGTATCAAGCGGGTCCATGAACTCATTCCCGAAGATGTGGCAGTCAAATCGGGGGTCAAGCTCGATCAGGCTGCACCGTTTGCAACGGTGGAGGAATTGCCGGAGTATGATGCGATTATTTTTGGCGCGCCAACCCGCTACGGCAACATGTGTGCCCAGATGCGAAATTTTCTCGATCAAACCGGAAGTCTTTGGTTGAGTGGTGCACTGATTGGCAAGGTGGCCAGCGTCTTTACTTCAACCGCTACCCAGCACGGTGGCCAGGAAACCACCATTACATCCTTTCACAGCACGTTGTTTCACTTGGGGATGGTTGTTGTAGGTGTTCCCTATTCATGCGAGGAATTGTTGAACATGAACGAAATAACCGGAGGGTCACCGTATGGCGCAGGTACGCTTGCCAATACGGACGGCAGTCGTCAACCATCTGAAAATGAACTGAAAATCGCCCGTTTTCAAGGCGAGCATGTGGCTGGAATCGCAAAAAAACTGTCTGCGTGAAGAATTGAGTTAACTTGTCGGATGCCTGGCGAACTCGTGTTTTTTTTCGTCAGTGCATCCGTGGCGCATAATCATCTGATTAAACTAATTTTTTAAGCGAAGAATTGTAATTAGAATTGTTGGTCCGGCGGCATTGCTTGCAGCATGACACGTTCAAGCGCGAGACGTATTTGTTCGAAGGATTCTGCAGTGGGGGTTTCCGGTACCGGAAAGACTTCCCCGAAGCGCAGCAGCACCCGGGAAAACGGTTTGGGAATCATGAAACGGTCCCAGCTGTTAAAATAGTATGCTTTTTCGGCGCTTGTATAAAAAGGGACGATGACGGCATCTGCCAGCTGAGCCAGACGGATGGCCCCTG
>SLIE01000364.1 GCA_007135795.1 Desulfobacterales bacterium | reverse complement strand
CGATAACAAGACATTGGGCAGGTTTGAATTGACTGATATACCGCCGGCGCCCCGCGGTGTTCCTCAAATTGAAGTTGCGTTTGATATTGATGCAAATGGCATTGTCAATGTATCGGCAACCGACAAGGCCACAAATAAAGAGCAGTCAATCCGGATTACGGCTACAAGCGGATTGAGCGATGCGGATATTGAAAGATTGGTTAAGGAGGCTGAGGCGCATGCCGAGGAGGATAAAAAGAAACGGGCGCTTGTGGAAGCAAAAAACAACGCGGACTCGTTAATTTATTCAACCTCCAAATCGCTTAAGGAGCTTGGTGATAAAGTCGATGCACCAACAAAGCAAAATATCGAATCAATCTCGGAAAAATTGAAAAAAGCGATCGAAGGTAATGATGCGGATGAAATTAATCGCTTAAGTGAGGAATTGCAACAGGCCTCTCATAAACTTGCAGAAACCATGTACCAGCAGGCTTCCCAGGAAGGCGCCGCACAGGGCGGTCCGGAAGGTGAGCCGCAGTCCGGTACCACCCAGGATGAAGACGTGGTGGATGCAGACTACGAAGAAGTTGACGATACCAAGAAGTAACAAGTCGCCAGAAGATATTTGCTGGCGGTAATCGCAGACCATAAGGACCCCGTGCATGCGCAAGTTGCACGGGGTCTTTTTAGTTGAAAAGCGCGGAGAGATTCTATTTACGGGTTAATGAAATCGCATTTGGATTCATAGGGCATAGGTTGTTTCATGATTTTCCTTCGATTGTTTTTGATTGATCCTTTGCATTTCTTTTGCTATTCAGTGCCTGAAATGGAAACCGTTTTCCACTTTTGTCTTCGTCTTTGCGATCCAAAACAGAAACCATCATAGTTCACGGAAAACACGAAAGACACGAAATTGCTTTGTTTTATACCCGCCCCACACGCTGACCGGAAGAAGGAAAATTATGCAAATCACGGAAATATTAGCTCGCAACGCAAGGATGTACGGTGATAAAATCGCATTGATCGAACGTATCCCGGAGATTGACATGCGACGTGAAATCTCATGGGCCCAGTTTGATCGGTTATCAAATGCTTTTGCTCATTTTCTTTGCGGCACGGGGATTCGAAAAGGGGATCGGGTTGTTCTATTGATGACAAATGACATTCATTGGTTGCCGGTATATTTTGGCATCCTGAGATCCGGCGCCGTGGCCGTGCCGCTTAATTTTCGTTTTGGTGCGGAAGATATTAAACGATGTACCCTCTTGTGCGAAGCAAAAGGGCTTGTTTTTGGAAGCGAATTTATCGAACGGCTCAAGAGCGTCAAACCGTTTCTGGACAATAGCGTAACATCTTATATATATTCCGGTCCATCCGCATACTGCCCTGATTTTGCCCTCTCGTACGATGATATTGTTTCCGGCGGGGAGAGCTCGGAGATCGGGAACAAAATAGATTCATGCGATGGCGCGGGTATTTATTTTACTTCGGGGACCACGGGCGTTCCCAAGGGCGTTTTTTTCAGACACCGTCAACTCGAGTTTGCCTGTTACCTGGAAAACCGGCATCACAACCAGGTTCACCAGGACAATTTCCTCTGTATTCCCCCTCTTTATCATGCAGGTGCCAAGATGCACTGGTTTGGTAATTTTGTGGTCGGGGCCAAATCCGTCTTGCTGAAAGGGGTAAGCCCCCGCAGCATTCTGCAAACTGTTTCCGAAGAAAAGGTTACCATTGCCTGGCTGCTGGTTCCGTGGGCTCATGACATTATTGTTGCGCTTGAAAACAGGGAGATCGCACTTGAGGATTACGACCTTGAGCAGTGGCGCCTGATGCATATCGGTGCCCAGCCGGTTCCGCCAACCCTCATAGAAAAATGGAAACGGTATTTTCCGCACCAGGAGTATGACACCAATTACGGCTTGACTGAAGCAACAGGCCCGGGGTGTGTTCATCTGGGAATCGGAAACAGTCATAAAATCGGAGCAATCGGAATCCCCGGGTTCGATTGGGAATGTCGGGTTGTAAGCGAAACGGGTGTCGATCAACCCCGAAATTTGGCCGGCGAGTTGCTGGTGAAGGGCCCTGGTATCATGGAAGGGTATTACAAAAACCCTGAAGCTTCCAAAGCCGTATTAAACAAGGGGTGGTTGCATACCGGAGATATTGTCAGGCAGGATGAAGACGGGTTTTTATGGCTGGTAGATCGCAAAAAGGATATTATCATTTCAGGGGGAGAAAATATATTCCCCGTGGAAATTGAAAATTTCCTGATGACGCATGACGATATTCTGGATGCAGCGGTTATTGGTCTGCCGGACGAACGTCTCGGGGAGATCGTTGCAGCGGTAATATCACTTAAAAATGGAAGACCAGTAACGGAAAAAGAGATACTGACGCACTGTCTCGCCCTCCCCCGATATCAGCGCCCCCGGCGGTTGATATTCGACGCTGTTCCCAGAAACCCCACGGGTAAAATTGAAAAGCCGAAACTCAGAAAAAAATATTATTGAGACTCTTCTCCTTCATCACGGATAAGTGCTCGGGCGATGTGAATATCATATGCGGCTTTAGGGTCAAAACTGTTTCCGGAAAACATTTCCGAAGCTTGCAGGACCGCTTCATGTGGGACCCATCCATGTTCTTCCCATAGTTTTTCATCATCTGCGCTCCACATCCTGAATGAGATGCTTCCCCCCGATTTTTTAACATACATACGAACCCGCTTGTTCGTCGGAAAGGGATAGTAGTATAGTCCATTCTTATCTTTCATCGTAAATTCCTTATATTTTCCATTTTGTCATTTCGACAGAATTTTATGTTATCGGCTATATCAGAAATAGTCACCGCTTCTCCAGAAATATTTTACCAACATGACAAGGACGGGATCATCCCCGTACCCCCTTTTTGCTTTACAACTGAAGGCGCAATTGATATTAACCGGTCTTTGCTGTGACATAATATGCTGATGAGAATATAAATTTCTAACAGCGGTCCTATTAAAAAATGAAGGAAGATAGACATATATACATGCAAAGAGTGTATTTTTTGTCTGGAAGGCGATCGATTGATGGAAAACAATATGCCGGTTTATTATCAGGATGTTGAAAAATGTGCAGAGGATGTGATCGAAAACGTAGGAAAGAAAATCGTTCTGGGGATTCCGCTTGCACTGGGCAAACCAAACCAGTTTGTGAATGCCCTCTACAGGCGGGTGAAATCGGATCCGACACTTCACCTGATAATATGCACAGCCCTTTCTCTGGAACGTCCCAAAGGGTCGAGTGATTTGGAAAAGCGTCTCCTTGAACCGTTTGCAGACCGTGTGTTCGACGGGTACATGGATCTTGAATACATGAAGGATCTGCGGCAAAATAAACTGCCACCGAATTTCGAACTCCGGGAGTTTTATTCTAAAGCCGGCGCTTATCTGGGCGTTGATGTGGCACAGCAGAATTATATCAGTTCAAACTACACCCATGCCTGGCGGGATATCAGGGATAACGGTGTGAATGTTATTGCCCAGATGGTCAGCAAAAAAGAAATCGATGGCCGGACGTACCTGTCCATGAGCTGTAATCCGGAAATTACCCTCGATCTTGTTCCGGCTTTGCGGGAGCAGCAGAATAACGGGCAAAAAATAGCCTTTGTTGCCATGGTGAACCAGAACCTGCCATTTATGTATGGTGACGCAATGGTGAAACCTGATTATTTCGATCAGGTGATCGATACCCCTGAATACTACACCCGGCTTTTCAGTGCGCCTAAAATGTCAATTACCACGCCGGACTATATGATCGGGCTTTATGCATCATCACTGATAAAAGATGGTGGCACGCTGCAAATCGGTATCGGGTCTCTGGGTGATGCACTCTGTTACGGGTTGATCATGCGGGAAAAGGAGAACGCTGTTTACAAACGGTTTTTAAGTGATACCGGAATGATGGACAGGTTCCGGGACGTGATTGAACGTGTCGGCGGAACCGAACCTTTTCAAAGAGGTATTACCGGATCAACAGAGATGCTGGTCGATGGTTACCTCCAGTTGATTAAAAATGATGTGGTAAAGCGCAGAACCTATGAGAGCATCCCCCTCCAGCGTCTTTTAAACAAAGGTCAGATCACGGAGGATGTCACCCCGGCGATGCTTGAATGCCTGATTGAAGAAAAAGCGGTGAATGTAAACCTTACGAAAGAGGATTTCGATTTTTTAACCCGCTTTGGTATTTTCAGGGAGGGGCTCGCATACGAAGATGGAGTTATCCATTGCGGGGAAAACTCAATTCCTGCGGATTTGGGCGTTGCTTCGAACCTGGATCGGGTGATATCGTCCTGCCTGGGCGAACGGTTAAAAAAAGGCGTTCTGATATATGGTGGATTTTTCCTTGGTCCCGAGTCTTTTTACAAAGAGTTACGGGAAATGAGCGAGGAAGAACGGAAGAATATTTTTATGACATCGGTTTTGAATGTAAACCAGATTTACGGCAACAACCCGTATTTTAGCGAACAATTGAAAGTGCTGCATCGTCGTCATGGCCGTTTTGTCAACGCTTGTCTGAAAGTGACGCTTTCAGGCGGCGTGGTTTCCGATGGCCTGGAAAATGGCCAGGTGGTAAGCGGTGTGGGAGGGCAGTATAATTTCGTTGCGCAAGCCCATGCCTTACCGGACGCCCGGTCTATTATCATGTGCAAGGGGCTGAGGGGAACCGGTAAAGCACAGGCTTCAAATATAGTTTTCAATTACGGTCATATTACCATACCCCGACACTTGCGAGACATCGTCATTACTGAGTATGGTATCGCGGATTTGAGGGGAAAGACGGATCAGGAAATAATTATCTCACTTCTCAACATAACGGATTCCAGGTTTCAGGACGGGCTTCTCAAACAGGCCATGGAAGCGGGCAAAATATCCAGAGAATACACCATAGATGATAAATTTCGGAATAACTATCCGGAAAAGCTGGAAGAGAATATGGCAATGTTCCGGAAAGCCGGCTTTTTTCCGCCATTTCCATTTGGCACTGACTTTACGGATGATGAGCTGGTTCTTGGCAAGGCATTGAAAGGATTGAAGGCACAGATGTCTGAAGGTATGATCCGGATGGCGGGTCTTGGAAAGGCGATAACCATCCGTCAGATTCCGGCATCGGCAAAACCTTATCTTGAACGCCTGAAACTTGATGACCCCAAGTCGGCAAAAGAAAAGATGATGGCCAGACTGGTGGTATACGCATTGTCTGTGCAGGGAAGCTTATAGCAGGCGTTCTAAACTTTGTCAGAACCGATCTTCTTTGTTATATTTTACAGTCAAGATTAATTAAAGGAGTGCTCATGGTTGGAAATCAAACACCGCAGCCTGAAATTAAAATACCAGGACTTGCTTATTTGCAACAAATCAGGCGCAATCAGACTACCGGGGCATTGTACGAAGAGATTGTCAAGCATCGGGAAGGCCAGATCGCACATCTGGGAGCCATGGTCGTGCGAACCGGCCATGATTCGGAAATGCCCCTGAGCGACAAATTTATCGTCAAGGATGCGGTCTCTGATCAGAAAGTGTTCTGGGACAATAATAAAAATGAGCTTTCCGAGCATTATTTCAAAATGCTCTATAATCGTCTTCATGCGTACATGTATAACAAGACAGCATACATTCAGGACTGCATGGTTGGAAGCGTTGAAGAATACGCCATGCCAATACGGGTTATTACTGAAACCGCCTGGCATTCACTTTTCGCCCGCAATATGTTCTACCAGATCCCCGATCTCCCCCCGCTTGATCAATTCGACCCTGCTTTTACAGTGATTCACGTACCCGGGTTTCATGCCATCCCGGAGATGGATGGAACAAATACGGCATCGTTTGTAATCATAAGCCTTGCAAATAAAATGATTATTATCGGCGGGACGAGTTATGCAGGCGAGATAAAGCAAGCAGTCTTTACCATGGTCAATCATCTGGTGCCAGAGGATGTTTTTGTAATGCGCTGCTCTGCAAATGTGGGCCCGGAAGATGATGTGGCAATATTCATGGGAAGAGAAGAGACCGGTAAAACTGCGCTGGCCGTGGATCCTGCAAGGCGATTTTTGGGGGATCATTCTCTCGGATGGAGTGAAAAAGGTGTTTTCAATCTGGATTGGGGAGGGTATGCCAAGATCTATGGGATACAAGAGAATACACAGCCCTATATCTATGCCTGCACCAGAAAATTTGGCACCGTGCTTGAAAACGTGAGCATTGACCCGACAACCAGAAAAATTGATACTTCTGATAATCGTTTGACGGAAAACACCCGCGCCGCGTTTCCCATTTCCCATCTTCCCAATGTCATTCGGGAAGGGCTGTATGGTCATCCGAAAAACTTGTTCCTGCTGACATGTGATGCATTTGGTGTCCTTCCGCTTATCGCGCGCCTTACACCCGAACAGGCGGTATATGCGTTTTTATCCGCATATACATCAAAATTCAAACAAACGAAAAATGGTCAAATGGAACCGGAAGTCATGTTTGATGTCTGTTTTGGTGATGCCGCCCTTGCTTTGCCGGCCTATGCATATGGGCAGAAACTGTTGGAGAATATAAAAACATATCGTATAAAGTGCTGGTTGGTGAATACCGGATGGAGTGGCGAGCCCTATACGCGCGGGGAACGAATAAAGATCGGTTATTCCAGGGCATTGATCAGAGCTGCTATTTCCGGGGAGTTTAATTCTGTTCGGTGGGAGGTTGATCCTGTTTTTCAGTTTGAGTTTCCCGCAGAGTCTCCCGATGAATCAATTCCCGCTGAAATGCTCAGTCCTCGTAAATCCGCTGCGGACGCCGGTGAATACGAAATGCGGGCAAATCGGCTGGTTAGTGAATTTGTAAAGGATTTCAAAAAGTTCGAGCAATACATACCCGAAGAAATGCGCGTCATGCTCTCACAGGTTATTTCGGTTGATGACTCCTTTGATTTCGAGGATTATGATTTTAACTTATGATATATGGTCAACCCGACCAGGTGCCCCCAAGCTTGTGTGCCCTATGGTAAACCGCCCGGGGGCGGCGTACCATAGGGTCGGGCAGTAATTTTCTTTACGTGATGAATTTTCCATAGCGCTATGAAAAATTGCGGCTAAAGCTTCAGTGTGTCTTCCTCAAAATTAAGAGTTGCGAAGTAATCCTGCATTGTCTCTGCCCGGCGAATCAAGGATACCGACCCATCTGAATTCAGCATAAGTTCCCGGGGGCGTAACTTGGCATTGTAGTTGAATCCCATGGCATGTCCATGGGCACCGGTATCCTGTATTACCAGAAGATCTCCCATCCTGATTTCCGGTAGTTCCCGTTGAACGGCGAATTTGTCAATGTTTTCACACAGGCTTCCTATAATATCAACCGTTTGTAATGGTCTGTCAACGCGGGTTTCAGGTTTCAGGGGATTTATTACATCGATGTGATGGTATGCACCGTACATACCCGGTCTCATTAAAGCGGACATGGATGCATCCACCCCCACATACCGACGGTAAATATTTTTTTCATTTATCGCTTTTGTTACAAGTACCCCGTGAGGACCTGTCATATAACGCCCGCTTTCCATGAACAGGGCGGGTGCGTTTCCGTGGTTCTTCCTGAACATCTCATAGAGACGGATGATTTCCTTTGCCATTGTTTCTACATCCAAAGGTGGTTCACCAGGTTTGTACGGTATCCCCAGACCTCCGCCCATGTTGATGAATTCAAAGTGAATGCCGAGTTTTGAAGATATCTCTTCAACGAGATCAAGAAGCATTTTGACGGTTTCAACCATGTACTCATGATGGCGCTCGTTCGATACCAGCATGGTGTGCAGGCCGAATCGTCGTGATCCCAGGTCCCGCATTTTCTTGTAAGCACCTATTATCTGATCATGGCTCACGCCGTATTTTGCCTCTACAGGATTTCCGATGATTTCATTCCCTGTTCTTAGAGGGCCGGGATTGTAGCGAAAAGAAATGAGTTCGGGAACCTCCGGCAGTTTTTCAATCAACGTGATGTCATCAAGATTGAGAATGCTCCCACCGTTTGCCATGGCCTCTTCGAATTCATCTTCGGTAGTATTATTAGAGGTAAACATAATCTCCTCCCCCTTGGCCCCGGCTTGCCGGCTGAGAACGAGTTCCGGCGTGGAACTGCAGTCAAAGCCAAACTCCATGCTACGCATGATTTCAAGTATTCGGGGGTTTGGAAGGGCTTTTACAGCGAAAAACTCTTTGAAGCCGGTTGCAGCAAAACTACGCTTGAGTTGTTCCCCAGTGTTTCGAATGCCGGTTTCGTCATATATATGGAACGGAGTCCCAAAATGAGACGCTATTTCGGGTAGAACCGGAAATAGGCGCTTTCTGAGATCTGTTGACATGGGCATGATGTACTCCTTGATCTATATGATTGTGATGTGTTGATTTGATCCTTATCAAAAATCGTGAAGGTTGAATATACCGGTTGAACGGATATTTTGCAACCCCATGGGTCAGTTATTGTCTCTTTAGGTTGTGGTCGTATGGATCGCCCCATACCCTGAGAAATTAATAGGGTTATTGCATTTTATCAACAACTTGGAAAGAGATTTTATTTTGGCTCTTTTTTGCCTTACTCCAGTTATGTCGGAGGGCATCCAAAAACCAATTTAAGGTGTAACCTCATCGAAAAGTTAAAAATTAATCCATTTATAGTAGCTATGGAAAATGGCAGATTGGACTTAATAAGAATAAAAAAGATGAAAGGATGATATAGTTTTGTGCAACATGGTATCTTTAAATATACTATTGGAATTGTTTCGTTTAACGAAAAGATGTTAGTTTTTTGGCCTCATAGATTTAGTATAAGATAAGGTAATGCAAAATATTATTATCCATACATTATGTAGATGATTTTAGGTCCGT
>SLIE01000395.1 GCA_007135795.1 Desulfobacterales bacterium | reverse complement strand
GAACGGCCATCGACCAATGGACGAGAAAAATGAAGAACCGGTAGCCTCTTTGAAATCATCCGCCTTCAGATCATCGATGGATGCGCCTACCACGGAGATGTCATCCGGCGAGGATACGCCATAGCGCCGCTTGAACCCGTTGACCACGGTCAGGGCTTTATTGATATCCAGGCCCGCAACCATTGCGGCCACGTAATCCATGGCGATGCCGTTTTCACTGGCAAGTACCGCATGGAGCCATTTCGGCGTTCCGGAAGTGCCGGGACCATCGCCTTCCAGCGCACAAATGGCGTCCATGAGGTGGATAATCGGTTTGGGGGGAGAAAACCCATAGGTCATTGCGCCGTAGAGATCCAGGAGGTATTCGGTCATTGCTTCCGGCGTGGGCGTCCGCAGGTGCATTTTCGATTTTTCAATGCCGTAGACAGCGCCGAACAGCAGTTTTACCGCACCGGTAATATAGGTCATGCCGTGGGTTTTAAACTTGGGCAGGCTCAAAATGATATCACCGTCAAAATAGCCTTCGGATATATCGATGTGCCTGAACTGGTGCGCTTTCTCGTAGTGCAGGCGTTTCGTACGCGACGGGTCGGCCACTTCGATCCCCTCGCTTTCAATCACTTCGGCATAACTGGTTTTCTTTATGGTGCGCGCAAGCGAGTGAATGGCTGGAGATTCCAGCAATACCGGTGTTCCGCCGTTTTCACGGACGATTTGCGCCGCGGCCCGGAAAAACTCGGAATGGGTGATGATCGCCTTTTCGTCTTTTGCCGGCATAAGGAGATTGGGCTTGATCACGACACGGGCATCGTGAAATCTGTTTACCTCAAAACCGATATTGGCCAGGCTCTGCAGAATGGTATCGTGTAACAGGCGATTGTCATACTGGGTGCATGGTAGCAGTGACACAACAGCCATGACGCAAAGCTCCCTGTTTATGCATATGGACAAAAACCCGGTAAAACCTTTAAACCTTATTTTCCGGCCTGTGCAAGCGCATGGCGAAAAGCAACGATTGATCTCTTCGTAAAAGTCCCATATCAGCTGGCTTGGTATTATGTCGCTTTTATGGGTTCGTCGACATTACACTGCTCTCCGGGGCAAAAAATGTCAAGCCACAAACTGTGTTCGTGTTTCGGCTGTTCACAGAAGACTGGAAGCTTCACCCCCTTTTCTTCTGCCGAGCACAATTCATCAGGGCATGAAAGCTCGACCCAAACCCCGTCCTTCCGGGACTCACGTACAAATTCCCTTTCCCTTTCCGGTAGATTCTCAATTTCCTCACGGGATAAAACGCGCGCATTGGGCAAAAAGATTCGCCGCACTTCCGGTTTGCCGGTTTTTTCAGTGGCCATGATTGCTCCCCTTCATTTATTGTTAACAGAAATTTTCCGTCATGACTCAATATTCCTTACCTAAAACATATACTCGCTGAGGTATTTGGCAAACAGACAAGGGGGAGTACGGGATATTCGTAAAGAATTACAATTATCACTATAATCAGGCCGCTTCGGGAGGATTCTGTCCGGCGTCGTATGGCCCTCTTAAAAACGAATTTTATCCATGAAAGGGTAATAGTTTTAAATTTGCCAGACACCGGCAATTCAGGTTTTTATGTCAATGTCAATGTCGGGGCGGTTTTTACTTGACAGGAAACCGGGTGTTCGATATGTGAATGACATGTCAGTCATAACATCCAATAAAGAAATCACGCGGCAAAATATTCTGGATGCAGCCGTTGGCATCTTCCGGGAGAAGGGGTTTCAAAAAACCAGGGTTTCGGATATCGTGGCGGCTGCGGGGTTGGCCCAAGGCACTTTTTACCTGTATTTCAGGTCCAAGGAAGAGATTGCGCGGGAAATATGCAAAAACTTTATGGACAGTTTCATTGTAATATTCGAAACAGACCCGGATATCTTTGAAAGTCGCACCACCGCGGAGTTGCATGCTCGTATCCGTAGAATGGTCCGGGCAGCACTGGCGGTTTTCAAAAAGAACGCGGCCGCTGCGGAGATTGTTCTCCGGGAAGGGGTCGGCCAGGGTGGGTTGTTCAAGGAGTTATACGAAAACCTCATTATTCGTTTTATCGGGTTGCTGCGCGACAGGATTGATAACGGCCGCAGTCGACAAATGTTGAGAGTCCGTGACCCGGAAACCGTAGCCGTTTTCATCGTGGGCCTTGTGGAGCGAAGTTTTTTCTTTTTCATGGTGATGGGAAAAGAAGTGGACGTTGATAGCATTTCCCAGGACATGGCGTCATTTATCATCAACGGATTGTCGGCAGAAATATAAGTAATAGAGAGATACGGATCCGCCGGTAATGGGGGTTATTTTTTTGGGGCATATAATGACTGATTAGTCAGTCATAAACTGACCATGGAAAGTGTCGGGGGAAAACATCGACAATCCGGCACTTTTTTTATTTGGAAGTGAATGACTGACGTGTCAGTCTTAAAGCCAACACCATTGAAAAAACAAGGACGAGACAAGTGAAAATGCTATCGGGCATCATTTTGTCCATTGCCGGAAAATTCTGGATTCTGGCGCTGACAATCATTGTCACTACCGCGTTTTTTACCCATGGAATGGGAAAGCTCAGGATCGAAAATGACATCATGTTCATGCTTCCGGATAGCAACCCGGAAAAGCAGTTTTTTGTGGAAACCCAGGAAAGATTCGGATCTTCCACGGGCATCGCCATTGCAGTTTCATCGGCAGACGGCATTTACCACCCTTTGTTTCTTGAAAAGATTCGCGAAGCCGGTGATCGTATAGCACGGGCCAACCAGGTCATTCCGGCTGGTCAAATCGAAACACTGTTGCCCCTCACGCGGTCCCAGGCCCTGGTTCTTACCGTTTTTCTACAGAACCTTGCACGAATGGAAGGCCGGGACGTTGTGCCGGAAGTGGATTGGTTCACGGACAGGGCGTTGCTATCAGAGAACCTGGCAGAATCTCTTCCCTTCTATCTTGCTGGCGAGGATGCGTTAACGCTGATAGGCCGGACTGTGGAAACTGTATCCGCAGCGGTCGGGAAGGACCCGAAACTTGCAGAAAAACTTTTTGCCATCATTACCCGACCCACCGACAATAGAGGGTTTACCCGCGGGGCCTGGGTGGATCAGGTGTCTTCAGTCATGGAAAGCGACACGGTCTGGCCCGAGCTGTATGATTTTGATAGCATTGACACTTTTTTCGTCTCCCGCGGGTTTTCAGATGTTGCTGCGGGCAGAAATCTTTCCGTCCTGATTCTGGAAAGAGGTTTTGCCAGGACAGACACTACCCATGATTTCATTACATCCGCATTGCCGAAAGCGCCTGTCCTGGGGATTCCTCCGGCTTTTCGCCGGCAACTCACGCATAAGGTTCTGGAAGACCCGGGGTTTGCATATGAACTTCAGGACCGGATTCTTTCTTCTCCCAGACAGATCCGAACCGGCAAACTGTTCCGGCCTGGTGAATCCACTGTTGCGGAGTTGCGGCACCGACTGCATGCCTGGTCCCTTTTTGAGGGAACGCTTTACAACGAAAACGAAACCAGCGCGCTGCTTCTTGTCAAAACAGAACCCAACTTGAATCAGAAAAACAAGGAACTGCTACTTCGCGAAGTCCGTCACATCCTGGAAGATGTTTTTGAAAATACGGATTTCAGTTATGTCATCGCAGGGGAGCCAGTTGTGGACTATGAGGTTGGAAACTTGATGATTCGGGACATCATCCGCCTTTTTCCCGTGGTGATCCTTGTCGTCGCGTGCTGTCTTGGAATCATGTTCAAAAACCTGTCCGGGGTTCTTTATCCACTGCTCACGGTACTGGTTGCTTTTGTGTGGTGCTTCGGTGCCATGGGATTTGCGAAAGTCCCAGTATCCATTGTTTCATCCGCCTTGCCGGTTCTTCTTGTTTCCGTGGGCACCGCCTATGCCATCCACCTGACCCTTGCCTTTCAGCAGGGGCAAGCTGAAAAACATGAACCCTTGGCCCTGGCAGGAAGGGTTCTCCATCTCACGGGTGGAGGCGTTCTTATGGCAGGACTTACCACCGTGGCGGGTTTCAGTTCGCTTGCGGTGAATCAGATCGTTCCATTACGGGATTTTGGCATTTTCATCGGATTAGGAGTGGTTTTTGCGCTAATTTTATCGCTTTGCCTGATACCCGCCCTGATGATTCGTTTTCCGGGAAGAAGCCCCATGAAGGCCCAGAGTCAGAACCGCTCCGGGAACCCTATCATCGCAAGCATTTCCATTTTCTGCTGTAATTGGCCCCGAACTGTTCTGACATTTTATCTTTTCGTGGTTTTGCTTTCCGCAGCTGGTCTTTCTCAACTCCGGGTGGATATGAACAATATCATGTTTTTTAAGAAAGACGCCCCCATCCGGCAGGCCGACACGTTCATCAATAACCATTTTGCCGGTACTACGGGGCTTTCCGTCGTGTTTGCCGGACAGGAGCCGGGGGATGCCGTCGATCCGGATATCGTGCGTGTTTTGGAAACACTTTCTTTGCACCTGTATGATAAACATCCGGAAATCGGCAAAGTAGTCAGCTTGGCGGACATGGTCAAAAAAATGCATCAGGCATTTCATGATAACGATCCTGCCTGGTACAGGCTTCCGGAAAAGCAGGACCTCTCCGGTGAAAAAACCAGAGGAGCCCTTCATGCCCAGTATGAAGCCTATATAGATAAATACCAGCGCAAGGACATAAAAAGCCTTATGGATGCGTCCAAAACGGATTGTGTGCTCAGCATTCAAATGAAAACGGCTTCCAGCACGGTGGTTGAGGCGGTTCGCAGGAGTACCAGCACTTTTCTGGATGGTCCGGCCGGCGAGGTACTGCGGGAACGGGGCGTCACTTATAAGACAACGGGCCCGGGCATTCTCTATCTGGAGGCCAATCAGTTGATTGTAAAGGGGCAGTTGTGGTCTATCGCCGTTTCCCTCGCACTGGTTTTCATGGTGGTCGCCTGGGTCATGAAGTCCTTTCTGTACGGAATGTATAGCCTGATTCCCCTTTCGGTCACGATCCTGGTCGCATTCGGCATCATGGGCTTTTCAGGAATCTCTCTGGATGTGGGCACAGCCATAACCGCCTGCGTCGCCATTGGGATCGGAATAGATTACAGCATACACTACCTGATCCACTACCGTGACAATCGCTCCCGGGATTTGGATCATATCCCGGCGGTTCTGCACACCGCAGCGAGCGCGGGAAAAGCCATTTTTTTAAATGCCACAGCCGTAACAAGCGGCTTTCTCGTGCTTATGGCTTCTGCTTTCGTTCCTCTGAACAACCTGGGACTGCTCATCTCCATCACCATGATCAGTTCGGCGCTTGCCGCAACGACCCTGCTCCCCGCTGTGCTCACCCTTGCAGGGCCCCGTGGTCATGCCAGGCTTTACACCCACACTCCATAACAAAAGGAAAATACCAGTGCTGCAAAAATCTATTCTCATTTTCATTATGTTTTTTTTCATCGGCGCGGCTACCGCCCAGGCAAGCCCCGGACCCTTTGATCCTGCCGAAGTCGAAAAGGATGGCAGGGTCATTGCTGAGAGGGTGAAAACAAACAACCAGCCCAGCCAGGACCTTTCCATGCTGGGCACCATGTCTCTTTTTTCAAACGACACCCTCACGGACTCCCGACAGGTGGCCATCCGTCAGAAAACGTATGGGCCCGTGGATCGTTATGCGCTGCGCTTTTTGGATTCCATCAAGCGGGGGGTGACCTTTCTGACAATCGAGAACCAGGAAGCGGACAATGACCAGTACCTTTACATTCCCGCACTTGGACGCGCCCGGAAAGTAGCGGTTGGCGACAAGCAGAACGCTTTTGAAGACACCGACTTTTCTTACGAAGACCTCGCAGGTCGAAAAGTGGATGACTATCGGCATAAACGTTTGACAGACGCCGATTTCACCGGCAGGCAGTGTTTTCGGGTCGAATCCGTGGCAAAAGATGTTTCCGCCCGTTACCCAAGACAGATCAGCTGGATCGATAAGGAAAGCTACCTGCCGGTGCAGGTACGGTTTTTCGGAAGGGACGGAAGTCTTCAGCGGGTTATCGTGGCCGGCGAAATCCAAAGGATAGAGGATGTTCACATCCCGTTCCGAACCGTGGCCAGGGACTTGATCGCCAACCACACGACCGTTATTGAAATACGGGAGGCCCGGGTTAATACGGGGTTGGATAATTCAACTTTTGACAAGGACAGAATGGGGGAGGCATGGCGGTAATTCAATCCTTCTTTGCCTTCCGGCCGGGCCTATGGATAAAACCGGTTTTCGGTGTTTTACTCATGGCCTCGATCCTCTTTTTGCCGTATCGGTTGTGCGCCGGTGGCATGGAAGACGATCTGGATTTCAGCGATCTTCTGGAAAAAGATGTGCCTCACAGGGATGCCGGCGTTGCACGGGCGTGGCCTGAATATTACCGCTTCGAAGGGGAGCTGCGTCCATCTCTCTGGTATCCCTTACATACGTCCCACGACATCAAAAGTGTAAACCGCCTGGACCTTCTGCTGGAAAGTCATCATTGGGATGTCACCCTTGCCGCGCGGCTGCGCGCGGACTACCAGAGTACAAAGGCGGAAGAAGATGTCCGTGCCGATATCAGGGAATTATATCTTCAGAAACATCTGTCTGTCTCAAACACCGCGTCTTTATCCTTTGCGGCGGGGAGAAAAATCCTGTACTGGGGAAAAGGGGATGAAATCCGGCCAGTGGACCGTGTTTCCCCCGAAGACATGACCCATTTTTTATTTTATGACAAAAATGACCGGAAAACCGGAATCCCGGGTCTCTTTCTGAACGCCGCATTCCAGGGAGGCATATTCGTTGAAACATTCTGGTCTCCCTTGTTCGTGGCTTCCGAGATCCCGGACCCGGGGAGTTATTTCGGGCCTCCTCGCCTGGAAAATTTTTCAGCTGCAGGAGGGGAAATCCAAATGAGCGATGAGGACTGGACCTGGCAAAAGGATGCATCCCTGGGTATCCGGTTGGGCTTTCCCTTGTATGGCGCCGATGCGTCCCTGTATGCTTGGAGAGGTAAAGACCCCATGCCCCAGCTGAAGGTATCTGAGGTCATCCGCGCGGTCCCGTCCGATGACCCCCCCTATTACAGAGAGATTCCGCCGACGGCCGCGGCCCTTTCCTGGTTTCACGAAAATGCGGCAATTGTCGGGGGAGACATTGAATTTGCCGCGGGCCCGTATGTCTTCAGGGGGGAAACCGCCTGGCAATTCGAAGGCAACCAGGCGTTGGTGCAATTTGAAAAAGACCCCGATCTCCTGGACCGGTTTCCCTCCGGAATCCAGGAGACGCAAAAGGTGTCGTTGCTCCTGGGGGTGGACAGAAACAACCTGTTTTTCCGAAACCTGTTTGCCAACTTTCAGTACGTGGTCGTTTGCATCCCGGATCATGAAGATTATCTCGAGGCTGATCCTTTTGCCCAGGGGTTCAGCGCAACCTTGGAATACACGGCATTTGATTCCCGGCTGCGCGCATTTTGGCGCGTATTTGCATGGATGGAATCCCGGGATCAGCAGCACCAGGTGATGCTGTCCTGGCGGCCGGCAAGAAGCGCCGTCCTGCGTCTCGGCGCTTTTTTCTACGAGGGCGGAACGGACAAGGACTTTTTCGGTCAGTTCCGGGACAGGGATTTTGTCTATCTGCAGGCAAGCGTCCTGTTTTAGCATCCGCCTTTAGCATCTGCGGCCAGCAATTCATCAAGGAAAAGCCTTGGCACCTGTTAACAATGAATTGTTTATGTTCGGTCGTTTCGAGAGGGAACTTTGATCTCTCATCAGGGTTCGTTATGGTTTTTTCCGGGCTGGCGGTGCCATGAACCCGGGCCCAACCGGATCGGTGATGGTTTCCTTCAATATCTTGTCGATTTCCGCCATATCCGAATCATTGAGCGTCCAGCCGAAAACATCGGGGACCGGATCCACATCACCGGGTGTGCGGGCGCCCCACAGGGCGACGTCTACACCCTTGTCGAGGACAAACCGGACGGCGAACGGAAGGATCGCTTTTCCGTATCGCGCCTTTGCCAGATCCTGCAACCTGGAAACCGCGTTGAGGTATTGGTCGTAACGGGGTTGTTTGAACTTGGGGTCCACCTTGCGCAGGTCGTCGCCCTGAAATTCCCGGTCCCGGGTCATCTTGCCCGACAACAACCCGCGGCATATGGCGCCGTAAGCAAGAATGGCGACCTTGGTTTTGTGACAATGGGGAAGAATGTCGTCTTCGATTTCGCGCTCAAAGATGTTGTAGGGTGGCTGGGATGTGGAAAGCCGGGTTTGTGTGGAAAAGGCGTCCATTTGTTCCGGACTGTAGTTGCTGACGCCGGCCGCCAGGATTTTACCTTCCTTTTTCAGCTGGTCCATGGTTTCGCCGACATCCTCAAAAGGGACATGCGGATCGGGCCAGTGTACCTGGTAGATGTCGATGTAATCGGTTCGCAGGCGTTTCAGGGACTGGTCCAGTTCCTCGCGGATTCGTTCCCTGCTTGCATTGCGCCAGACCCTGTTCGTATCGGCATTCCATTCGAGCCCGGCTTTTGTGGCCAGCACCAGTTTTTCCCGATTGCCATACTGCTCCATGGCCTTGCCCACGATCTCCTCGGATCGGCCGAACCCGTATACCGGGGCCGTGTCGATAATGTTCACCCCTTTGTCCAGCGCGGCGTGGATCGTACGAATCGATTCTGCTTCATCCGTGCCGCCCCACATCCAGCCGCCGATGGCCCAGGTGCCGAGGCAAACGCGGCTGACGGGTTTTTCGAGGCCGGGGATTTGGGTATATTCCATGGTTGATCCTCCTTTCAGGTTGGGTTGGGATTGCTTTGTATATTTTAACTCCCGGAACAAGGCGTTACAAATATGAATTTACCGTTTCCCTTATAGTAATCATGCTTGGTATCCTGCGTATCATGCGGTGAATAATCCTCTATTCACCGCAGTGACAATGTTTTG
>SLIE01000004.1 GCA_007135795.1 Desulfobacterales bacterium | reverse complement strand
TTTCTTTATTGGAATAACCTTCCGCAAGGAGCTTTAATACTTCTCGTTCCCTTGCTGTAATGGTATCCCACGATGACCGTGTTTTCAGGCGCTTTCGGCCCTCCAGGTAACCTTCCATCACATTATCTGCGATCCCCGGGCTGATGTATGTCTTCCCATTTAGCACGCTGCTTATTGCAACCAGCAACTCCTCCCTGCTTGCATCTTTTATACAATAACCATTCACCCCGGATTCAAACGCCTCCAAGACATATTGATCGGATTCATGTATTGTAAGAGCCAGAACAATTGTGTTTGGGAATAACCGTTTTACCTCCTTTACCACACTGACTCCGCTTAAGCGTGGCATGGACAGATCAAGCAGCAATAAATCGGGTTGATTCTTTTTAACAACTTCAATGGCAGTCAAGCCATCCTGTGCCTCTGCAACCACTATCAGATCTTCCCGCCCGACAAGCATTGCTTTCAGGCCCTCGCGGAACAGCTGATGGTCTTCGGCAATGATCACCGTCTTTTGATTTTCCATTTATGCCTACCCTTAAGATAATTTAAAGGTCTACAATCTTATCTTGAACCGGCAATAATAAAGTCAACGTTCAAGCATCTTTACAGTGCTGCGGCTCAAGTTGTTTTTATTACAACTTACAATTCATATAAACTTCCCTGTTGAATAATATAAAAGGCCAGATTCTTGAAAAGGTAGAAAGCTTATTAATAGAATATATATTAATTTGAAGAAAATTCAAAGATTCTTATGTAAAGAAATAAAAGAAAGTTTATAAATTCGAGAAAATAATGTCGTAATAGTCCGGTAATGCACATAATATTTAATGATGCATTGCAAAGTTAATTCAATGGGAATACCGTTCAAAAAGAATAGCTATAAGTTATCAATAGCTTAACTGGTAATGATGTAGTGATGTTGGCGGAAATCGGGAGCGTCCAAGGAGAAACACTTACATGAGTTGTGATATTTACAGAGTCATCCGGATGATTGAGGCAGGCCTGGGACCCTGCCTCAATCAAACGAGGGTATCTTTTAGACCGGTAATCTCGGGGTTTCTGAAAGTGCCTCAAAATCATGAATCTGAGTGACGAGAAATTGTCTCAACTCCGATATGATATGTTTTTCGAGTTGCCTCACTCTCTCCCGGGAGAGACTTAACCGATCGCCGAGTGATTGTAATGTCATTGGATTTTCTGAATAAATTCTGTGATCCAGTATTTCGCGCTCTCTTTTGCAGATTGTCTTGCGAAATTCACCAACCTTAGAATTTATCAGTTCATCGGCTTCTTTTTCTGAATATTGCGTTTCCAGTGACGTTTCCTCCGTGCTGATCATGTCTATCCTATCGGTGTCGGAATCTTCCCTTACTGGCGCATCGAGGGATACGTCCCAATTTTGCAGGCGCTGATCCATTTCAACGATTTCTTGTTCCTTTACCCCGCACTTTTCAGATAATATCGCCATATTGGGTTCAATACCCTGATTGCTCAATTTTTTTCTTTCTTGCTTTAGCTTGTAAAACAATTTTCTTTGCCCCTCGGTCGTTACGACTTTTACCATGCGCCAATTGTCCTGTATGTACTTCATAATATAAGCCTTGATCCAGAATGAAGCATAATATGAAAACTTGACGTTGCGGTCGGGATCATATTTTCTTACCGCATGGATCAGTCCGACATTTCCTTCCTGAATCAGATCCAACAAGTTTCTATTCCAGAAGCGCTGGAATTTCAGTGCAATCTTTACTACTAGCCTGAGGTTTGAATTGACCAACTTGTGAAACGCCTCACAATCATCATAAAGCTGTATCCGTTGAGCAAGAGATCTCTCCTCATCCCTGTCAACCAGTCCGTGCATTCTAATATCAGCCATATATTGTTGAACCGGATCGTATTGTTTTTTACGTTGTGCCTTTGCTTTTGGCGCTACTCGGGCCTTTGTCGTCTTTCCCCCTTTTTTAACCTCGTTTACTTTATCTTTTTTTGCGCTGATTTTCTTTACGTCGATGCTATGGGGGATCGATTCTGAATGAGGGATCTGATTAATAGATTTTGGATTTCCGGTTGGCATGTGAAGCGGATCATTAAACATTTTGACCTCCTTAAAAATAGCTTATTGCGATGAAAAGCTTTCGTATTATCAACTTTGTGTAAAAAAAACTGAGCACCGACTCGCTGAATTCCTGAAACCGAAGAATTTTTGATATTCGGTTTGAGTCAATTGTTAAATGAATGGGAACGAAATAGATATACGTGGAAGACAGTATTTTTATGTACAGGATGGAGTACGTCCATATTTTCGTAAAAATTAATGAAAACAGTTACTTATTAAAGAAGCATACTTAAAATGGAGTAGTTTGAACTACATGTTTAAGTAAAAATATTACCATCACTGATGCCCGGGCAATTTGGATTTCTGCAGTGATTTTTTGTTGTATAATAAGTGCTTATATTAGAAGCGCAGATAAAAATCTTTTTGAATGGGTCGTAGTGATATGAATGTTCCTGGAAAATGATTTGATAGACTATAAAAACAAAAATATTAAAATAGTCTGAAGATAGAAAATGAAGGAGTTTATGTTAAAAAGAGCAGAAGATATTAGAAACAATCTCAGAAAGACCGAAGATCGGCTCTACGCACCAAAGGTGAAACAATAAAATACCAATGATACTTTCGGGAATTATGATTCCGTGAATACTTGTTACGTGGAGGGAAAAAATAAAAAGGGCCGGTATCGTTTCCGATATCGGCCTTGGGTTATGCAAATAATGTTCATTTTAACGAAGAAATTGACCTTCTCGTGTAGCTTGTTGTACAAGCCTTTATAAAAATATTATCTAAAAAATTCCAGTATCACTCAAGGTGCCAGTTCTCTACGCCGCTGACTTTTTTTTGTCATCGAAAGTAATATCAGGATCATAACACAATCGGCAGCAATTCAGGCACCGGTTGGATTCTTTCTCTGCGTCTTTCTCACTGATTACAAGGTCAACTTCCTCAAAGGTCTTAATTCTTTCTTTCACGGGCAACTCAGGCATTTGCGTCCGCTCGGATTGTTTAATACCCTTTACCCGTTCAAAGATAGATTCCTTGATTTTTTTACTGGCCAAAAGCGCCCCGGGTACCCCAACCACAGGTTTTCCCCTCAGGAACTGGTCCATGGCTCTTGCTGAGCGTCTTGCGCCGCCTATTGCTTCTACAACGGTAGCGGGGCCTGTCTGGGAATCTCCGGCGGCAAAAATATAAGGAACATTGGTCTGGCAAGTTTCAGGATTAACTTCAAACGTGTTCCACCGGGTGATTTCAAGATCATCGAGTCGTGTGCCTTCTTTCTTGAAGGACAAATCGGGATTCTGCCCGATGGCGGAAATAATGGTATCTATCTCGAGCACGGTTTCCGAGCCTTCTACGGGTACAGGGCGCCGACGCCCACTGGCATCCGGTTCCCCAAGTTCCATCTTGAGATATTCAAGTCCTTTCACCCTGCCATTTTCATCGCCAATGACCTTGCTGGGAGCAGCGAGAAAAACAAATTCGATCCCTTCATGATCGGCCGCAACGATTTCAACTTCATTTGCGGGCATTTCTTTCCGGGTACGACGGTATACAAGATATACCTTTTCAAGCCCCATCCTCACGAGCGTGCGGGCACAGTCAATGGCGGTATTGCCGCCACCAACGACCGCGGCCCGCTTTCCAATATCAACTTTTTCGCCTTTTCCCATCTTGGCCAGAAAATTGATACCTGTCAAACACCCGTCAAGCTCTTCTCCGGGAATATTGAGATTGTAATCATTCCATGCACCGACACCGAAAAATACGGCATCATACCCTGCACCAACAAGTGATGCCAGGTCAAAGTCAAAACCCATTTCCGCATTGACGTGATGGTCGATACCAAGATTCAAAATACCATCTATTTCCCAATCAAGTACTTTTTTGGGAAGTCTGTATTCAGGAATACCATATCGCAACATCCCTCCCAGCTTAGGCATTGACTCATAAATGGTCGGATGATGTCCAAGCCTTCGGAGAAAGTACGCAACCGTCAGCCCAGCCGGACCGCCACCAACAACGGCAATGCGTTTCCCCGTATCCGGGTTGCATGGGATGGGATACCGCTTGCCGGAATTCATTTCAATATCGGCAACGAATCGTTTTAACTGATTGATCGATACAGGATCATCTTCGATTGCTCTTCTGCACATTTCCTCGCAGGGGTGCGGACATACCCGGCCACAGGTAAGCAACAACGGATTACGTTCCCGAATCGTATTAACCGCAGCCTCGTACTCCCCCTTACGAATGTGATCGATATACCTTGGTATATCAATCTCCGCGGGGCAGGTCTGCCGGCACGGCGCGAGCGGATCGCTTTCAGTATTGAGATGTGTCAGGCGAATGGACATGGGTGTTACTTCAATAATGGTCTTGGGGCATACGGTTTGGCATGCACCACATCCCACACACTTCTCAAAGTTGATAACGGGATAACCTTCCGGACCCATTTCGATCGCATCAAATTTACATGCCCGGACACAATCGCCATATCCGAGACAGCCTATTGTGCAGTCCCTTCTGCCGCCATACATCGAAGCCACGGCACTGCATCTGTTGACACCAAAATAGGTATAGCGATCGCTCGCACGATTGCCGCCAATGCATTCATTATAAGATTTCAATGCCTCGGCCGTACCCGCCTCACCGCCGGTGATGGCGGCTATTGCGGCAACGTTATCAGGACCGACCAGCATACACACCGATGGTGATGCCTTTCCGGAAACAACGGCCTCCGCCGCACCAGAACATCCGGGAAATCCGCACCCTCCGCAGTTCGCACCAGCAAGAAAGCCTTCAACCTGGGCAATACGCGGATCTTCATACACGTAAAAGATCTTGGATGCGGCACTAAGCACTATCCCGCATGTTCCGCCAAGACCAAGTGTGAACATAATGGTTGCAAGCACGTCAAACCTCTTATTTATATTCGCTTATTCTAATTATAGCGCCGGACCGGCCGTCTCTTTCCACGGGGCAAGCGCTGCATCAGGTTGATTTAATCCTTCTCTATACGCAGAGGGTCCTTGATACTGACAACGCCTGCGTCTGCTTTATAATAAACAAAATATCAATTTGGTCAAGCACAGACAGCGGCTAACAGCATTATTGTGAATCCGGTATCCAGTCTGGTAGCGCGATAATTCATTAAACAATAACAGTGAACGATAGCTGGTATTAAACCATACCCCTGAACCCCATAAATGCCATGGCAAGCATTCCGGCTGTAACAAGACCGATAGAGGTTTCTTTAAGCGGCCCGGGCACCCTGCCAAGGTCAATTCGCTCACGAAGGCCTGCAAACAGGATAAGTGCCAGACCAAAACCCAAGGCATATGCGATTGATGTAATTACCGCGGCTACAAAAGACAGCTCATCTTGTACATTCAGGAGTGTGACACCCATGACCGCACAGTTGGTTGTAATAAGCGGCAGAAAAATGCCAAGTCCGGCATAAAGTGCCGGAATGCTCTTTTTGAGAAACATTTCGACAAATTGCACCAGGGAAGCGATGACCATTATAAAGGCGATCGTCCTCAGGAACTCGATGTTGAGCTGAACAAGAAAATATGTGTTGATAACCCAGGTAATGACCCCGGCGAGGGTCAGTACGAAAACAACGGCCCCGGCCATACCGGTGGCTGTTTCCATCTTCTTGGAGGTGCCCACAAAAGGACATGCACCAAGATACTGGGCCAGGATGATATTGTTGATAAATATGCTGCCCATGATTATTACTATGTAGTCGCCCATTACTGTCTCCTGCTATTTCCGCCGATATGGTAATTATCATCGCTGCGGCTGCTGAATTTTCAATCACCGCATGACATCGAAATTAAGTTATTTCTTGCCGAGGATATTCATAATGCACAACAACAATCCGAGCGCAACAAATGCGCCGGGGGCTTGAACCATGAATTCGAACGGCTGAAAATTAGGACCGAAAACCGGGTTCCCCAATATGGTACCACTGCCCAGACTTTCACGGAGGGCACCGAGCACGCCGAGTGAAAGGGTAAACCCGATCCCTATTCCAAGGCCATCGGCAAGCGACGGAACAATCTTGTTCTTTGAGGCAAAGGCTTCGGCACGACCCAGAACGACACAGTTAACAACAATAAGGGGTATGAATATGCCAAGGTTGAGAAAAAGCCCGTATGCGAATGCCTGCATCAAAAGTTCCACAAGAATAACAAAGGTGGCAATGATGATAATGAAACACGGCACCCGTATCTTGGGCGGAATGACATTACGCAGGATCGATACAAGAAGGTTTGCGCACACAAGTACGAACGTGGTTGCCAACCCCATTCCAACGCCGTTTTCAAGCGTAGTGGTGACCGCAAGTACCGGACACAATCCAAGAACCAGGCGAAAGGGAGGTATTTCCTCCCACAATCCCTTTTTGAATTCCTGTGATATTGTCTTTGCCATAATCTGTTGCTCCTAATTCGAAAAGGCCGCGACCTTGGTTTTAATTTCGGTTTGATTCTCCTGATAAAGAACACCTGCCCGACGAACGGCCGTGGCAACGGCGCGCGCGGTTATGGTGGCACCACCGATATTTGCGATATCACCGTCATCCTCTCCAAGCCTGATTCTACCATCATCAGTCACCGGAATACCCACAAATGACTTCTGGAAACGTATATCGGTCGCCGCTCGTGAACCAACACCAGGCGTCTCGCTGTGAGTCGTGATGCCGATGCCGACAATATTGTCCGTTTCTATATCCACACCAACCATCACGCCAAGCGGTCCGCCATAACCGGATGCACCTTCTTCAAAAGCAACCAGTCTCGGGACGCCGTTTAACTTTCCGACAAAGAAGTTTTTCTCCTCTTCGTTAATTTCGATCGCAAAACGATCCTCCAGGGGATCATTGGAAACATCTTCCATGATCGAAATAATCGCGGGCCCCTGCACAAACTCAAGCACCGCCTGGTCAATTCGTTCAGCTGTGGAGATTTTCACCACCGAGAGCAACCCGCCGGCAACCGCAGCCAGAATCGTCAGGGTGACAACCATTTTTATCATTTCACGCATAATTCATAACCCTTTTCTTAGCTTTGGTCCGGATTTTATCGACTATCGGATTGACCAGGTTTATGATGAGTATCGCAAAGATGACCCCGTCCACATGCATACCGATATTTCTTATCAATACCGTGAGAATACCGCCTAACGCACCGTAAATGAGCATGGGAACAAAATTGACGGGTGATGACGAGTCTTCAGTGGCAAGAAAAATGGCGCCGATCAATGACATGCCGGTAAAAAGGTGAAACCCTGGTCCGGCATATAATTCCGGGTTGCTTAAATTATAAAGAAACGCCGTTACTAAAATTCCAGCCAGGAAAGAAGCTGAAATCTCCCAGCGAATAAACCCTCGTGCAATGAGATAGGCACCGCCAATAATGAGACCGATACCAAAACCGGTACCAATTCCTCCGACTTGTCGTCCTAACAACAAGCCGGTTATGGAAAAGTCCTGGACTGCGACAGCCCCTTGAAACTTGGCAGCCGCCAATGGGTAATAGGGACTGAAGTCGAAGTTGTAATCCACCAACGCCGCATTGTAATCAAGGTGGCCCGGCCATGATATAAGCAGTATGGCATAGCCGACAATTACAGGATTGAAGGGATTTGCTCCGAGTCCGCCGTATATCTGCTTTCCAATAACAATCGCGACGAAAGTACCTGTGATGACAACCCACCAGGGTATTACCGCCGGTAACAGCATCGCGAAAAGCAGTCCGATCAGTGCGGCGTTTCCATCATCTAAAGTAATCGGCCTTTTGGCAATATAATTGAACAGTGCTTCCCATATCATGGCGCTTCCCACTGACAGAGCAATCACGGCAAGCGCGGGGATCCCGTATTGCAGCAAACCGGCGATAACCGCGATCATTGCTGCGCCGATAATATGATAATACTTTACTGATACACTGCTTCCAGCATGCCAGAACGGCGCATGGGAAACCGTCAATTTCATCCGATTAGGCATTATTTTCCTCCACGGCTTTCATGCGTTTTAAGGCATGCTTGGCCAGTCTGATGTGCTGAAAAATCGGAATCCTCGATTCACAGACATATGTACAATAACCGCATTCAATGCAAGCCTCCAGGTCGGCCCGTTCCGCAGCCTGCTCATATTCCCCGGCATCCAGATACCGTATCAACTCATTGACCGGCACATCGGTGGGGCACACGCGCACGCACTGTCCGCAATTGATGCAGGCCAGATCCTCGCTGGGAATGATTTGTCCCTGATCCTGAAGAATAATCGTATCCGTATCCGGCTCCACGGGCTGTTCTATGGAGTAGATCGACACACCGGTCATGGGACCACCCAAAACAATTCTGTCTCCGTCCTTGACGGTTGCAGAAAGCTTTTCCAGAATATCTTTCACATGCGTCCCGATTGGGGCGGATACCAGTTTTTTGGAGCCGTCCTTACCCACAAACGTGATCACTTTCTCGACCGGAATTTTACCTCGCTTAAATGCCTTGCCGATATTGGAAACGGCCTCCGCCGTAAAAAAGGCGACACTGTCCTTTTGCCCGGGCGCTTCGGTCCCCACAAAGCTGAAGGCAACCATTTCCGGATTCGCATGGGGAAAGAAGTTAGAGACGGTTTTTACGGTAACACCTGCACCACCGGCCGTCTGCACCAGGTTATCGGGAACAGCGATAATGATATTCACATTCCGGCCACTGGCGATTTTCCGGAGTATATCGACACCATCTTTAATCGAAGCAATATCATTTTTAATGACATACTGATTTGTGATGGTCATCAAATCAGTGTCCATCCCCAAAATGACGATCGTTTTAACCGGTTCATCACTACGCGACAGAGACGAAAAATCCGGGTTGCCGGGAATCTTCCTCAAAAAATCAGAAACCGTCTCCAGGTTCTGATCCTTTACCTTGTCTTCGAATGATGCATCGATTTCCTGCTCGCCTGAAAGAGGTTCCGCTTTTATCACCACCGAGGTCATCTGTTTTTCCATGAAGCCGATAAACG
>SLIE01000177.1 GCA_007135795.1 Desulfobacterales bacterium | reverse complement strand
TTCGCCAATCTCTGCGTCCGGCTCAAATTTTAATCCTCAAAATACGTCCAGTATTCCTGCGGTTAAAATTTTCGCCGTCCTTGACCTTGACGAAAAATCCTGGTTTTCGTTCGGGCACTACTTAAGTAAGTATATTAACAGTCACATGGTTCAGTGTCAATTAAATTCAATAATACCTGTTTATCCGGATCCCTTCCTATGAGGCATCTTCCTCGTTTTTGGGCGATTTCTTGCCGAATGCGTATGCGCCAAGTATGCTGATCTCATATAAAACGATCATGGGAAGCGCCAGCAATGATTGGGTTACCACATCCGGGGGGGTTAGCAACGCCGCGCAGATAAAAAAAAGCAAAATTGCATATTTTCTGTTTTTCCTGAGAAACGGGACTGTTACAATTCCAAGCCTTGCGAGAAACGTGATGACAATCGGCAGTTCGAATACGACGCCAAAGGCAAATAACAGCTTGGATGAAAAACCGAGATACTCACGCATTGATGGAAACGGCTGTATTGTTTCCGAGGCAAATCCAAGTAGAAACTTGAACCCAACCGGAAAGACAACGAAATATCCGAACAGGGCACCCCCGACAAAGAAAAAAGTCGAAACGACGATAATTGGAATCATCACCTTTTTTTCATGCTGATATAGCCCAGGTGCAACAAACATCCAGAATTGATAGGTGAGGAAAGGGGCCGCGAGAAATAATCCGGCAAGCAATGAAACTTTCAGGTAAGTAAAGAAAGCTTCCGGGATACCTGTAAAGATAAGCGTATCTCCGGGCCGCATCACGTTGATCAATGGTGCTGTCAGAATATCGAAGAGTTGTTCTTTGAATATATATGCAACCACAAAACCTAAAAACACCGCAATAACACAACGGATCAGGCGCTTACGCAATTCTTCCAGGTGTTCTGTCAGTGGTAGTTTCTCTTCGCCTTCACTCATTGGCTTTTGCATTGTCTTCGTGTTTGCCTGGTGTGAAATCATCATATTCAGCGACACCGGTTTTTATGCGGGTATCGTCTGTTTCCTGTTCAGGCTTTTTTGTTTCCTCGCTTCCGGCGTGATTTGTTTCTTTGTTTTCAGAATTTTGCTGGTAGCGTTTGCCGATATGTCCAATGTCTTTTTTATCGAGGTTTTTGATATCTTTTACTTCCGTGTCGATGGAATTTTTGAAATCCTGGGTTGCACTTTTGAACTCATTTAAGGCTTTCCCCAGGGATTTTGCCATATCCGGAAGTTTTTTGGGACCAATGATAATCAGGGCGACAACCAGGATCACGATCAATTCGGGCATTCCTATACCGAACATATCTTATTTCTCCCTGGTTCGTGTTTTATAACAGTGACTGGAAGCAGTCTTTCCCCTTTTTTGTGCAGATACAAATTTTGCTCCTTGAAATAAATCGTGTATTTCTTCCATGTGCCCTGCATGGCGGAGGGCTGTTGGAGATGAAATGCCGGGATTAGCCATCTTCACCGATTTTGTGACTTTTAACGAATGCATCAAGCCTTGATCTTTTTACAAAGCCGTCTGGCCGCGACTTTTTGCGAGAATAGCAATGTTACGCCGGTCACTTAACTATCCCTGTATATTTTTTAACTCTACAAGATTTTTAATTTTGCAAATGCGCAACAATGTGTTTGATTTCCGGGAAGATCATTTCTATACATGCCAACTTGCATGCATTGAGACTCCCCGGCAGACAAAATATCACTGTTTGATGAATAACACCAGCCATTGCCCTGGAAAGAATTGCCGCAGAGTCGATCTGTTCAAAGCTGAGTTTGGCAAAAATGCCGGCGAATGCTGTTAATTCCTTTGCAAGCAGTGGTTTGACAGCCTCGATGGTTACATCGGTTGGGCTGATTCCGGTCCCGCCGTTTACTATGATGATATCGGGCCCGTGCGTTCGGATCAGGGAACTGAGAAGTTTTGTGATTGCATGGCGTTCATCAGTTACAATGCGGTAATCGGCGATTTTATGCCCCTCCTTTTCGCATTGCTTTTTAATCCATTGTCCACTTTTATCGGTGTCGACATTGCGGGTCGTTGATACGGTTACAATGCAGATATTGACGGTGTCCGGTGCTTGCTTGAGATGCTCTTTTTTCCCCATGATTTTATTTCTTTTACAAATTGGTGATTTTTGTCAGCATAATTCTCAATCGGCATAGAATTAAACAGTTCACATGTCAAGTGCTTATGGATGGCTTTAAAATATATTCTGACGTCCCGGTCCGGTTACTGTCTCCTTAGGAAGTAAAGATTCTGGTCAGATCAGAACGTTTCAAGGAGACAGGAGATCGACCCGGTCTTCCCCGTCATGTTCCACAAGCAAGACGTTTACTAATTCATTTTTCTTCGTATCCATGATCATGCCGGTATAGTTCGCCTGGATCGGCAATTCCCGGTGACCCCGGTCGATAAGGACGCAAAGCTCTATCCGGTCGGGACGGCCGTAATCCATGATCGCCTCCAGGGCGCCACGAATCGTTCGCCCGGTATAGAGGACGTCATCAACCAAAATGATCTCCTTGCTGTCCACGGGAAACCTGATGTCGCTTCCCCGGACTTCCGGGTGATGGGAGATACGCGTCCAATCGTCGCGGTAAAGATTGATATCGATATTGCCGATGAGGATATTGAAATTCCGTTTGTCTGATAAAATCTTTCGGATTCTTTCCGCCAGAAACACCCCGCGAGTATGAATTCCCACAAGAGCAAGTTTTGACAGATCCGGTTGGTTTTCTGAAATTTGATCAGCAATGTGGATAAGAATCTGTTCTATTCCCTGAGCGTCGAGGATTTTTTTTTGTCTCATCGGAGCGTTTCCTTCATTTTGGACAAAGAAATTCTTTTCCTTAAAAAGGTTTGAAAACAATAACCATATACTATAAAACTTTATGAGATCAAGATTTATGTTTGAAACCGAACCGGTGCGGCATTGACCTTCAGAAGATAATCCCGGCTTAATTATTCCACATTGCCGTTGCAAACATGGGCGATTGATCACGGCGTCCGGTTCTCATAGTATAAACTTAAAAACGCAGGTTGTCCAAATGAGCAATTCATGTTCCGGTATTATACTTGCCGGAGGGTTGAGTTCAAGGTTTCAAGGTAGAAACAAGGCCTTTTTCGAACTGAATGGACGACGCCTGATCGAACCTGTTATAGATGTTTTTCAATCGTTTTTCGACGATATTCTCATTGTCACAAATACGCCGCTTCAATATCTGCAATATGATGTTGCGGTGGTCAGTGATATTTTTCAGGTACGCAGTTCCTTGACAGGGATTCATGCCGGGTTGCTTTATGCCCGAAACCCTTATGTATTTGTTGCCGCTTGTGATACACCGTTTTTAAAAAAAGAGATGGTAAGGCTTGTCATTTCTGAGATTAGGCCTGGTGTGGACGCAGTGATGCCGGAGACACCCATGGGAACGGAGCCGCTTTTTGCGGCATATGCCAAATCCAGTCTTCCGGTTATAGAAAACAGTCTACGACGGGAGCGGTTCAAAATCAAAAAGGTTTTCAGAAAAATGCGGGTTGTCTCTATCCCGGCCAAGAAAGTCCTGGAAACAGATCCTTCACTTCAATCGTTTTTCAATATCAACACGGAAGCTGACCTGGATCGTGCCTCCCGGATGGGAAAGCCCGCCAGATGAATGAAATGATTTATTCGCAGGAGTTTAGCGTGATGAATATGACGGCAATGATCGAAAGGATCGAGAATCATCGGGACTCTGAAAATATAGGGATGATTTTATCTCATATCGGGATTGTCCGGGGGGTTTCCAGAGATGGTCAAAAAGTCTCTATGATTGAAATGACGGTGGATCATGATCGATTAAACGAAATCGTGCTGAGCCACAAACAGATGCCTGGTATAGTGGAAATACTGGTTGAAACCAGTGACCGTGCAACTCTTTTTCCAGGAGATCGAATCATGCTGGTGGTTGTTGCCGGCGATATCCGGGAAAACGTATTAGGCACAATGACTTCAATCATTAATGCCATCAAGCAAGACGTGACACATAAAACCGAACACTATGCCTGATCCCGCATGCACCGGTATCGTCTGATCGCGACTTTGTACGACGCCATTAAATAAAAATCTTTATTAAGGGAGATGATGTGAACGGATTTACCCATATGGATGAAAAAGGGAATGTCAGAATGGTCGATGTCAGCGACAAGAAAGTCACTGACCGGCGGGCGGTTGCAGGGGGAACGATTACCATGAATCCAGATACCTTCAATAAGGTCGTCAATAACACGGCAAGAAAGGGTAATGTTCTGGAGACCGCACGGATTGCCGGAATATTGGCTGCCAAACAAACGCACACGCTGATACCCATGTGCCATCCCCTGAACATTCGTCATGTCCAACTCGATTTTCATCCGGATGAAAATAATACGGCCATTCACATCAATGCACGTGTCCGGGTGTCCGAGCGGACAGGCGTTGAAATGGAGGCCATGACCGCGGTGTCGATTGCCGCACTGACCATATATGACATGTGCAAATCCTACGACAGGACCATGGTCATATCGGATATCCGCCTGCTGGAAAAATCTGGCGGGAAAAGTGGCATTTTTATTCGGGAAGAAGATGCGTAGCGCTATCCCGGTTCCTCCTCACCGACTTCAATAATTCGTAGCCCGTATGTTTATCTCAATTGAAATCTTGTATCTCGTTGCTTCAGCAATTGCGGGCGCGCTTGTCGCCGGGTTGGTGGTGTGGCTTATATGTCGACGGCGATTTATTCTTTTAAAGGCGGCATATAAAGCCCTGGAGCGGCAAAAAGAGATTGTTTCCCGGGACCTGCTGGAATCCAGCCAGGAGATCAAGGCGTTGAATGAGCAATATTTGGATATTTCAAGCCGTTTGGCGGCTGCCGATGCAGATCTTGCGCACATGCAGAAACTTTATGATCAGTTTGATGAAAAAGAATATGAAATAAAGGACTTAAACCGAAAAATCTCTGAATCTGCTTCGCGCGAGGCTTACCTGAAATCGAAAATCGAATCCCAGAAAGAAGCGATGGAAAAGCAGTCCGCGATGTTCGAGGAGATGCGGAGTCGCGCCGAGCAGACATTTTCGTCGCTTTCATCAAAAGCCCTTCAGGATAACAACCGGTATTTTCTGGATCTTGCCGGAAGCACGCTGGCAAAGTATTTTGATGCGGCAAAAAATGAACTGGAACACAAAAACAGGAACATGGGAGAGCTGGTCAAGCCGATAATAGACGGGCTGGAAAAATATGATCGCCAGGTCCAGGCCATGGAGCAGGCCCGGCAGGAAGCTTACGGCGGATTGACCCAGCAGGTCATCTCCCTGGCAAAAACCCAGCAGGACCTGCAAAAGGAAACCGGCAAGCTCGTATCAGCACTCAGGCTTCCTCATGTCAGGGGACGTTGGGGCGAAATGACCCTCAAACGGGTGGTCGAAATTTCGGGTATGGAAAATAACTGTGATTTTTTTGAGCAGCCTTCATGCAATACGCCATCCGGAACAATTCGGCCGGATATGCTTGTCCGGCTTCCTGGTAATCGCAGTATTATAATCGATGCCAAAGTCCCTATTGTCGCATACCTGGATTCGCTGGAAGCGGAATCAGCGGAAGTAGCACAAGAGCATTTGTTAAGGCATGCGTCTCATGTACAGCGCCACATCAGCCAGCTGTCCCAGAAATCTTACTACAACGGGTTCTCCCCGACACCTGAATTTGTCGTAATGTTCATGCCGGGTGAAAATTTCTTCAGCGCGGCAATAAAACAGCTTCCTTCGCTGATTGAGGAGGGTTCCCGAAAGGGGGTGATCCTTGCAACCCCGACAACCCTGATTACTCTGTTGAAAACCGTTGCCTATGGGTGGCGTCAGGATGCGGCGGTGGAAAATGCAAGAGCGGTCAGTGAGCTGGCCAGTGCCCTTTACAGCCGGATTTATGCCATGGTGGATCACATTAACAGGCTCGGCCGTGACCTGGACAAGTGCGTGGTAAGTTATAATAAAACCGTGGGTTCTCTTGAAAAACGCGTGCTGGTGTCAGCTCGTAAGTTCCAGGAAATGGGTGCGGTCGGAAACAATGAAAAAGACCTGGACACGCCGGCGTCAATTGAAAACAGCTCACGACAGATCGATAAGGAGGCGGAGATCTATGAAACCGGTACTTAATGGAGTCGGTCTTTTCATGATCGCTTTGATGTTGCTTGCAGTAAATCCTGCGACAGGGGTTTTTGCCGCAGCTATTGAAAAGATCGATGTGGGGGAGTGGCCGTTTTTTGATGATGATGAGGATCTCGGACTTTTAAGAAGTGCTGTTTCTGCCAGTATTTCCTACTATGACCGGATTCCCGGGAAAAAGTTTTCTTACGGCGAAGACAGCTACACAGCCGGCAGTCTTGCATCCGGGCTCCGCCGGTTCAATGCTTTTCTTGAAACCGGGCCGACAGCCGCTGCGTTGAATCAATTTATTAAAGAAAATGGTCTGCTTTATGGTTACAGGGAAAATAACCGCCCGGTAAATGTTTTGTTCACTGGCTATTTTGAGCCCAGGATCTCCGGAAGCCTTACAAGGTCCGAGAACTTCCGCTACCCGGTGTATGGCCGCCCGAACGACCTGGCGGTTGTGAATCTTTCATCTTTTTCCGTAAATAGCGATCAGCGATCCATCGTCGGCAGGTATGATGGAAAGGAAGTGGTGCCCTATTTTGATCGCAGCGATATCGAAGCCGGGGTTCTTGAAGGCAGGGCTCAGGTGATTGCATGGGTGAGTGATCCGGTGGCACTTTTTTTTCTCCATGTTCAGGGTTCCGGCGTGATCGATCTTGATGACGGCCGGCAAATCAATCTGCATTTCAATAGTTCCAACGGCTTGCCATATAAAAGCATCGGCAGATACTTAATCGATGCGGGTAAGATAGCCGCATCCGATATGTCCATGCAGGCGATTGCCGATTATCTCAGGGCGAACCCTGAAGAAACGGAAGCTGTTCTGCATTACAACCCCCGTTATATTTTTTTTCAAACAGGAGAACATGGTGTTCGCGGCTGTCTGAATGTTCCATTAACCAGGGGACGTTCTGTTGCGCTGGATCAAGGGGCATACCCGCCGGGGTCCCTGATCTTTATCAAAAGCAGCAAGCCGGTTTGTGATCAAAAAGGCAATATTCAAAAATGGACCGATTTTTCCCGGTTCGCCCTGAACCAGGATACGGGCTCGGCAATACGCGGCCCATCACGGGCAGATTTATTCTGGGGGAGCGGAAGTTACGCTGAAATTGCTGCTGGGCATATGCAACATCCCGGATTGGTATATTTTATTGTCATTCGGCCGGCAAAATAGTACTGCCTGAATTAAAATATCGTCAGAATTGTGGGAAGATACTGCCCTTAGCCGAAGGCAAATGATTTTTCGCCGTTGATTCTTTTCCGCCCTTTTTCCGCCCTTTTTCCGTGTGTTCCGTGGGCTATGGGTTTTGATTTTTGCTTATCCATCTACAGGCTGGCTCTTTCCGCGACGACTTGCTTTTTCAGACAATAACAGGATCCCACCTGCGAATGCCAGAGCCCCGCAGATTAAAAACAGGTTGGGCGCGCCGATTTTTTCAAATAAAAGACCGGAGACAAAAAACCCTACCATTATACCTAGACCGTAAGTGACCGCGTTGTTCAGGGCCTGCCCCAATGTTTTTGCTTCGGGTGGCGCAAGCTTGTCAATATACAAAATACTGGCCACGTGGAAACTGCCGTAAGAAAACGCATGAAAAAGCTGGGTGATCAGTATCAGGCTGGCGGATTCAACATTTGACAAAAGCGTCCAGCGCAACGCCGCCATAAAAAATGAAAAGATCAGGACGTTTTCAAATACATACCTGGAAAAAATTCTTGCGGAACCGAGCATTATGGAAATCTCGGCAATCGATGCAAGGGCCCATGCAAAACCGATAAAAGCCCCTCCATAACCGAGCAGTTCAAGATGAATCGAAAAAAAACCGTAATACGTGCCGTGACTGACCAGCATCAAAAAGGCACAAAAAAGAAAAGTGAGCGCGCGGCGGTTCATAAACATCCTGGCACTGGCGGAGAAAGATTTTTTGCGGGTCTGCGCGGGGACCCGCGGAACGGCCGGTGAGAGCAATGACTGGGCAAACTGCCCTGCCAGAATCAAGACCAGTATGATGGCTGCGGAGTACATGTCAATGAGTCGTCCCACCCCGATGACCACTATTATGAAACTGAGCGAACCCCATACCCTGAGGTGGCCATAATCGCTTTTCCGGGTATCTAAAAGATCCATGGAAAACGATTCAAGAAACGATATGATCGGGGCATAAAATATGCCATACAACCCGGTAATCAAGAGCATCAGCATGAAATCGGTAGTCAGCAGGTATAATGACCATATTCCGGTGCTGGCGACAATGCTCATGATGAAAATGGGGCGCCGGATGTTGTACCTGTCTGCAAGCACTCCCCAGATCAGGGGAAAAAGAGCGGTGGAAAAGGTTCGCAATGCGGATAAGAGACCTATCTGGAAGCCTGAGAAATCCAGGTGGTAGCAATACAGGTTGAAATACGGCAGATAAATCCCCAGTACCCCGAAATATATGAAATAATGGGCACTCAGGATTGTTTTTATTTTTTTCGAGGACATCTGCACTGAACCTTTCCGAAGTTATTGTCGTAATCGCAGGAAACCCGTTGCGTGGCGTTTTCAAGTGTGCAGGCTGGCTTCATATCTTTCGGTCCAACCAATAACGCAAGAATACGGATAGCGCCGCGATCATTCTATTCGTATCCGCAAGGCCTCGGATTCACTTCCCAGCATCACCGCAATCCACCGGGTATCTTCATGGCTTTCCATGGCTATTTTAAAGATCATGGTCAGGGGTACCGATAGAAGCATTCCTATGGGTCCCAGGACCCAGCCCCAGAAAACCAGTGAAAGAAAAACCACCAGTGTGGACAGGCCAAGCCCTCTGCCCATGAACCTGGGTTCGAGAAGGTTGCCGACAAGTATGTTTACAAACAGGTAACCGCTCATTACGACCATGGCAGGCCAGATACCAAACTGTATCAGCGCCATCAGAATTGCCGG
>SLIE01000522.1 GCA_007135795.1 Desulfobacterales bacterium | reverse complement strand
TGAGAATCGTAAAAGAGCCTGATTTCTATTATCCGGAAGAAGACCCGGATATTGAAGGCGGAAAAATATGGCTCGGCCCGGCGGATGATATTGTCCTGAGAAAAAGGGGCGTGGAATTCGTGGACGGTTCCGCACCAGGGTTTGCAGCGATCGTCGGTGCGGCACCCACCCCGGAAATCGCAAAGCAGATCGTTGAAGATTACCAGAAACGTAACCTGTACATCTTTTGTGCGGCACAGCATCGTGGTATATCGATCATTGACCAGCTGCTGGAAGCCGGTGTCCAGGTGGGTTGGAATACCCGTATCGTTCCTTTCGGTCCGGATATTTCATCGGCCGTTTTCGCACTGGGATTTGCCAACCGCGCCGCCATGGCTTTCGGTGGTCTGCAGCCTGGCGACTACAAACGGATACTCAAGTACAACAAAGACCGTATTTTCGCGTTTGTCAATGCCCTGGGGGATATCGGAACCGAATGGGGCGTTGCTGCCGCCGGTTGCGTTAACTGGGGTTTCCCGACACTTGCGGACACGGATATTCCCGAGATCCTGCCCACGGGTATCTGTACGTATGAGCACGTTGTCGCAAATGTAGCGCACGACGAGATCGTTCAGCGCTCGGTTGAGGTTCGTGGCCTCAAGGTTACCGTGTCGGATATTCAGATTCCTTGTGCTTTTGGTCCTGCATACGAGGGCGAGCGCGTTCGCGGGAAAGACCTGTACGGCCAGATGGGTGGCGGAAAAACCCAGTGCACCGAACTGGTGAAAATGGCGGACATGAAAGAGATCGAGGACGGTAAAGTCGACGTTATCGGTCCCGATGTCGGAGACATGGAAGAGGGGAGCACCCTGCCATTGGGCATTTACGTCCAGATTGCCGGCCGGGAATTCCAGGCGGATTTCGAGCCCATTCTCGAACGTCAGATCCACCATCTCGTCAACTACATCCAGGGGATCATGCATATCGGTCAAAGAGACATCTCCTGGATCCGTGTCAGCAAGTCAGCCGTTGAAAAAGGGTTTACCCTCAAGGATATCGGTGTCGTCCTCCATGCCAAGATGCACCAGGACTTCGGCAAGGTACTCGACAAGGTACAGGTCACTTTATACACCAATAAAGACGATGTGGATAAATTGACCGAACGTGCCCGTGCTGAATACAAGGCAAGAGACGAACGCGTTGAGAACATGCGGGATGAAGATGTGGATACGTACTACTCCTGTACTCTTTGCCAGTCTTTTGCGCCTAACCATGTCTGCTCGGTAAGCCCGGAACGTACAGGGCTGTGCGGCGCGTATAACTGGATGGACTGTAGAGCATCATACGAAATCAACCCAACCGGGCCGAACCAGCCCATTAAAAAGGGTGAGGTCGTCGATGCGCGCCTGGGACAGTGGAAAGGTGTCAATGACTTTATCAAGCAGGCATCCCGCGGCGCGATCGAAAGCTACAATTTCTACTCGATCGTGCACGATCCGATGACCACATGCGGTTGTTGCGAGTGTATCGCAGCAATGCTCCCAAGTTGTAATGGGATCATGACGGTTGGTCGTGAATATGCAGGTGATACACCTTGCGGCATGAAGTTTACGACCCTTGCCGGTGTTATGGGTGGCGGTGCAAAATCACCCGGGTTTGTGGGACACTCCAAGTTCAATGTTACCCAGCGCAAGTTTATCCGCGGCGATGGTCCCCCTGATATGGAAACAGGTGGTATTTTGCGCCTCGTTTGGATGCCCAAGGGCTTGAAAGACGAACTCAAGGATCGTATTGACGCGCGTGGCCAGGAGTTGGGTTACCCGAACCTCTACGAAATGATCGCGGATGAAACCGTTGGTACCACTGAAGAAGAGATTCTGGATTACCTGAAGGAAAAAGGCCATCCCGCGCTTGAAATGGCGTCGATTGTCGGTTGATGAATATATTTTAGCCATTATCCGGTTTGCGGGCGGGTTGTTGAAAACAATCCGTTCGCAGGCTGGAAATGGCTTTTGACTATTTGACTAATTGGTAAGGATAGCGAAAGTAAGGAGATAAAAATGGCATTAACCGGTATTCAGATATTCAAGCTCCTGCCGCAGACCAACTGCAAGGAATGTGGAGCTCCGACCTGTCTCGCCTTTGCGATGAATCTCGCTTCCGGGAAGGCCGAGCTCGACGCCTGCCCGTATGTGTCGGACGAGGCCCGGGAACAGCTTGCGGAAGCATCGGCGCCTCCGATTCTGCCGGTCAAAATCGGCAAAGGTGTAAGGGAGCGTACAATCGGTGGTGAAACCGTATTGTACCGACATGAGAAAACCTTTTACAACCCAACCATACTGGCCGCCAAAGTCTCTTCTGATATTTCAGACAGCGATCTTGAAAAGAAGCTGAAAGTATGGAATGCATTCCAGTTCGAGAGGGTCGGGTTTAACCTGCGCCCCGAACTTATTGCAGTGGAAGATGTCAATGGCGACAAGGACGCATTTGCAAAGGTTGCCAAGACCATTGCTGAAACATCCGAGTTCAATCTCATTTTGATGTCCGACAAGGTTGACGTGATCAAGGCCGGTGTTGAAGTCAGCAAGTTCAAGCGTCCGCTTATTTACGGCGCGACAAAGGAAACCCTCGATGATTTCGCTGCTGTTGCCAAGGAGAATGACCTGCCCCTGTCCGTAAAGGGTGATGGCGTGGCGTCGCTCGGAGAGATGACGGACAAGCTTAGAAACGATGGATTGAAGCAGATTGTCATTGATTCGGGATCAAGAGACATCAAACAGGCTTTTGAAGATCAGGTGACGATTCGCCGTTCGGCACTGAAAGGCGGTAACCGTTCTCTTGGCTATCCGACCATTGCGTTCCCGTGTGAAATGGCATCGAATCTTGATATGGAAGCTCTTATTGCATCCATGTTCGTTGCAAAATACGGTGCGATTGTCGTGATGTCTGATTTTACGAGTGAAAGCCTGTTCCCGCTTCTGCTGGAACGTTTGAATATTTATACCGACCCGCAGCGTCCCATGACCGTTGTCGAAGGGATCTACCCCATTGGCAATGCCGATGAAAATTCGCCGGTTCTGATTACAACCAACTTCGCATTGACCTATTTCATTGTTTCCGGTGAGATCGAAGGGAGCAAGGTGCCTGCATGGTTGTTGATCAAGGATACTGAAGGGCTTTCCGTATTAACCGCATGGGCGGCAGGCAAGTTTGCCGGTGATGACGTCGGGATGTTTGTCAAGAAAAGCGGCATAGCCGATAAGGTCAAAAACAAGGAGCTTATCATTCCGGGTTATGCAGCGGCCATAGCCGGTGAGATCGAAGAGGAACTTCCGGACTGGACAATTACGGTTGGTCCACGCGAAGCACCGCACCTGCCGGCTTTTCTGAAGGCCAGGTAGTCACTGAAACCCAGAATGTGAATGTAATCGGCGCCAGTGGCCCCGATAAAATGAAGGAGGATGCTCCATGCTGTTAATTGGCGAAAGCTTGAATGTTATGTCGAAAAAGATCGGCGCGGCCATGAAAGCGCGTGATCCCAAACCGATCCAGGAAGAGGCTATTTTCCAACAGGAAAAAGGGATGGATTATGTCGATATCAACCTGGGGCCGGCAAAGAAAGACGGTGCCGAGTTGATGCCCTGGATTGTAAAGACTGTCCAGGAAGTTACGGATCTGCCACTGGCCCTCGATACCTCCAATATCGATGCCATTGAAGAAGGTCTCAAGGTGTACAAGCCGACTTCCGTGCCGCCGCTGATCAATTCGATCATGGCACGTCCCGAGCGCTACGAAAAGATGATTCCCCTGGCTGCGAAATACAATGCCGATTTCATTGCCTTGATGTGGGGCCCCGAAGGTCTGCCGCGTGACGAGAATGAGCGTGCAGCGCTTTGTGTGGAATTGCTTTACGCGGCGAACGAAGCCGGTATTGAAAATGAGCGGATTTGGGTGGACGGGATTGTAACTCCGGTCAATATTCAGCAGGATCAATTGGTAAGCCTGATGAAGTTTTATGAAATGCTTCAGGATATCGCGCCTGGTGCCAAGAGCACCTGCGGGTTGTCCAACATTTCAAACGGTCCCCCCGTTTACCTGCGCCCGATCCTGAATCAGACCTATATGGTCATGTTGGAACGTTACGGCATGGTCAGCGTGATTTCCGATCCTCTGGATGAAGGGCTTACCGCTATTGCAAAGGGTAAACGTCCGGATATCGTTGATATTGTTCACAAGGCCATGGACGGTACTGCACCGGATCCATCCAGTGTGGATAAGGAACTCGCGGATTACATCAAGACAGTCGATGTTATTCTCGGTCGTAAGCTTTATTCGGATTCATGGCTCGAACTGTAATTCGTTTAAAAGTATAATATGGCAAAGGGGACAGAGTCAGATCTGTCCCCTTTTTTTTTGTGTTTCGTGTATTTCGTGAGCCACAGTTTTTTTCGGGTGCTAGACAGACCGTGTATAATGTTCCATATATTCTTCCACGGTCGGAATACGTCCCAGGATTGCCGTGACGGCCGCGAGCTCCGCTGATGCAAGGTATACCTGTGTATTGTCTCCCATACGGTTCGGAAAATTACGCGTGGAAGTCGACATGACCGTTGTGTTGTCGGCAACCCTTGCCTGGTTGCCCATGCAAAGCGAGCACCCGGGTGTTTCGATCCTGGCCCCGGACCGGCCGAAAGTCGCGTAATATCCCTCTTGTTTCAAAGTTGCCGCATCCAAACGGGTGCCCGGTGTAATCCAGAGATGTCCCGTGCTTCGATTGCCCGCCAGTATTTTTCCTGCACGTCGCAGATGTTCAATGCCGGTCATGCATGATCCGATGAAGATTTCATTCACGGGCGTCCCCGCAACCTCTGAAAGCAGGCGAACATCATCGGGGTCATTGGGACAAGCCAGCACCGGTTCTTTGATTTCGGAAAGGTCCACCGTGATCGTTTCAGCGAAACGGGCATCGTCATCCCTTTTGAGCAGCTCAGGGTGACGCAACCATTTTTCCAATGCCGCGATTCTTTGCGATATCGTTTCCGCATTACCGTAGTTCCCTGCAATCATTGATCTCAAAAGCTCAACATTGCCTTGTATGAAATCAATCACCGGCTTTTTGTCAAGTGCGATGGTGGCGGCTGAAGCGGAGCGTTCAGCGGAAGCATTGGTCAGCTCATAGGCCTCTTGCACACTGATATCGGGCAGACCTTCAATTTCCATGATGCGACCGGAAAAAACGTTCTTTTTGTCGGCTTTATCCACGGTAAGCAGCCCTTTTTGGATGGCGCTGTAGGCAATGCCGTTGACAATGTCCCGGACTGTGATCCCCTGCTGTAACGATCCGGAGAGTTTTACCAATACGGATTCCGGCATGTCTATGGGCATAAAACCAATTGCCGCGGCAAACGCCACCAGGCCGGAGCCGGCAGGAAAGCTTATGCCGATGGGGAACCGGGTATGGGAATCACCACCGGTTCCAACAGTATCCGGGATAACCATGCGGTTCAGCCAGCAATGGATAATCCCGTCGCCCGGATAGAGCGACACGCCGCCGCGGTCTTTCATAAAGCGATGAAGCGTGGCATGCATTTCGACATCGATGGTTCTGGGATACGCCGCGGTATGGCAAAAAGACTGCATCACAAGATCTGCCTTGAACTTCAGGCAAGCAAGCTCGTTTAGTTCGTCGCGGGTCATGGGGCCCGTGGTGTCCTGGGAACCGACTGTCGTGGTTGTGGGTTCGCAATAGGTGCCAGGTGATATACCCTTTTGCCCGCAGGCCCGCCCTATTATTTTTTGGGCAAGCGTATAGCCGCTTTGCTGGTCAGCGGGTGGTTCGCTTCGCGAAAATACGTTCGAAACTGTCCGGCCCTTCGATTTCGCAGCTTTATCCGACAGATCGCGCCCGATGATAAGGGGGATTCTGCCGCCTGCCCGCACCTCATCAAAAAGTCCCTTTGTTTGAATCTCAAATGTGCTCACAATCTCGCCGTTTTGTGCATTGAGAACTTTACCCGCGTAAGGTTGGATCGTCAGGACATCGCCATTGTTGATTTTCGAGACATCGCATTGCAGGGGAAGTGCTCCGGCATCTTCAAGGGAGTTAAAAAAAATTGGGGCGATCTTTCCCCCCAGGACATACCCGCCGCTGCGTTTATTCGGAACGTGTTCGATCTCTTTCCCAATGTGCCACAGCAATGAATTCACACCGGATTTTCTGGAAGACCCCGTGCCTACAACGTCCCCGACAAAGGCAAGGGGATGGCCTTGTTGCTTGAGCTGAGAGATCGTTTCCATTGGCTTGTCGATTCTGTTACCAAGCATGGCCAGGGCATGAAGCGGAATATCCGGCCTGCTCCATGCTTCGCTTGCCGGGGACAGGTCATCGGTATTGATCTCGCCCCTTACGCGAAATGCGGTTACGGTAATTGATTCCGGAACCGGCGGCAACCGGGTGAACCACGCTGCATCAGCCCACCCTTCAATCACGCGGTAGGCGCGTTCATTGGCATCCTGGCGGCTCAATACGCTTTCAAATGCATCGAAGATAAAAATGGTGTAGATAAGGGATTGGGCAGCGTCATCAGCCAGTTGGGTATTGTCCAATAGGTCGATCAGATACGCGGTATTATAGCCACCACGCATGGTTCCCAGTAAAAAAACAGCTTCCTGTGGCGTTATAAGGGGACTTTTCACTGAACCCCATGCGATGTCATTCAAAAACGAGGCCTTTACCCGGGCCGCCTCATCAACGCCTGCCGGCACCCGGTGGGTAAGAAGATTCATGAGGCGTTCAGAATCGTTTTTACCCGGTTTGACAATCAGTTCAATCAGGTCCGAGACCTGTCCGGCCGTGAGCGCTTTTGCCGGTATACCCGATCTTTCCCGTTGCTCCTTGTGCTCAAGATACGCTTCAATCATTGATATTTCGTCTTTTCTGTTAATTGAATGAATTAATAATTTGGTTGGTTAAGCTATCTCAAAAAAATAGTGAACGCGGCGAATCGCAGGTTGGGCTTCGCTATCGCTCAGCACCAACCTACGCGCTCAAGGCAACATTCGCGGCATCAATGGGTACCCCAACCTGATCTGATCTTTGGCAATCTCGTTCAGTCATGAAACTTTCAGGTTCTCGGATGCCAGGCTCGGTTATACTTCCGATCCCGCGGCAAATCCCTGATGTATTGCATCAAAGGCAAGCCCGATGCTTTTTGCATCGCCGATGACGCTATAGGGAATATTCAGGTTTTTGACAAGTCCCTCCAGGGAATTTTCAGGCATTGCCCCTGCGGCAATGACAACAGTATCTGCTTCAATGTCAAGGATATTGTTATCACCCGTATCCACCCTGATGCCGGTTTGGGTAATCTCCAGTGCCTTTGTAGCCACATGTGTTTCAATTCCAAAACGATTGACATCCTGAAGCATTCCCCATCGTGTGGTTTTGCCGAAATCCTTGCCGATTTTATGAATCATTTCGATGAGGGTGATTTTTTTAGTCCCCGTGGTGGCAAGCGTGTATAGCATTTCCGGATCTTCCGCCCGGTTAACCAGCAAAAACTTCAAGGTGTCTCCGGAAAGCGTTCCTTTTTCAGCGAGAAAAAGGGCGGTTTCAACTCCTACGGCACCGCCACCGATAATTACCACGCGTTTTCCAGTATAGACTTTTTTGGCCAGAACATCCCATGCCTGTACCACGTGAGAAAATTCAATGCCGGGGACAGGAGGCGCCATGGGGGTCGCGCCGGTGGCAAGTATGATGTGGTCCGGGTTTTCACTTCGGATTACACCCGCATCCACCGGGTGGTTCAGATGAACAGCGATGTTCCGGCATTTTAGCTGGGCTTCGAAATCATAAGCGAGCTCGGCAAATTCAGATCGTCCGGGAGGAGCTCCGGCCAGGTGGAGTTGGCCGCCCAGGTGATCTTGTTTTTCATACAGAGACACGACATGTCCGCGATCAGAAGCCGCGATCGCAGCGTTCATGCCCGCTGCGCCACCACCAATGACCATGATGGTTTTTGCTGTGTCGGATTTTTTGACCGTCCGTTTTCCTTCGTACCCGGCAACCGGATTGCAGAGGCATTCGATATGTTTCAACTTGAATAAGTTGTCAAAGCATCCCTGTGCGCATGCAACGCAATGGATGATTTCCTTTTCCCGCCCCTGGCTGGCTTTTTCGGGGAACAAGGGGTCGGCAATCAGGCTTCGACCGAAAGCGATCATGTCGCACATGTCGTCAGCGATCATTTCCCTTGCGATCGTCGGGTCGTTGATGCGGTGGCTGGCGATAACCGGCACGTTGACAACGTCCTTGATCCCTCTTGACAAATAAGCGAAAGCCCCCCGGGGAACGGCTGTGGTGATCTGGGGGACCCTTGCTTCGTGCCAACCTACATTGATGCAGAGTGCATCCACGCTTGCGCGTTCCACAAGCGCTTTTGCGTACTCTTTAAGCTCCCCGGCACCCTGACCATCGGGCATGAAATCATTGCCGTTCATGCGAACGATAACAGGGTAATCGGCCCCGACAGAATTGCGGATTTCTTTCATGACCTGTAGGCCAAAGCGAATTCGGTTTTCAAAACTGCCACCATACTCGTCTTCCCGCTGATTGGTCAGGGGAGAGAGAAATTCACTGATCAGGTACCCGGTACCATGAAGCACCTCCACCGCATCATAGCCGGCATCCTGAACCCGTTTTGCCGCTTTTGCAAAATTTGTGATGATGGTTTGGATTTCCTCAGTTTCAAGGGCTCTTGGGGTCTCCCTGGTCATGCGGGAGGCAATCGCCGATGGCGCCACCGGTTGTTTGCCCTCCAGAAAGAAGGAAGAATTGTACCTGCCGGCATGATTGAGCTGTACACAGCTTTTTGCGCCGTTGGTGTTGATGGCTTTGGCCAGTTTTGCAAGGCCCGGGATGTGTTCGTCCTTGTGGGCACCGATGTTCAGAGAGTTACCGGAGAATTCATCGATTGTGGCGTAGCCGACGGTTATCATGCCGGCGCCTCCTTTGGCACGTTCTTCGTAGAATGCGATTATCTGGTCGGTTACCTCGAAATTATCGGCCATGTTCAGGTGCATGGCAGGCATGTAGATACGGTTCTTGACCTTGGTCTTGTTGATCGCAATCGGATCGAAC
>SLIE01000195.1 GCA_007135795.1 Desulfobacterales bacterium | reverse complement strand
TTCACAGTCTTCGGACAGAAATTCGCATCTATGGCACACCTGAAATAAAATCTCATCCCGCTTTGGATCTTTCCATACGGCCGAATCCTTTTCATACACGCCGATCGCGGTTGGATTGAAACACGATTTTTCAACAAGTGCTTCCGCCACCCGCGCGCCCAGACAGGCCATTTCCTCTTTTTCCCCTTCCTTGAAAAACATGCAATACGGGCGACAGATATAATCGATAAAATCAGTTTTGGTCATATAATTTATCCTGGTTGTTCCACGAACCCGGATTAAAATCGGAGTCTGTTTGAGAGGGCTCCAATCAAGCGAATTGCTGAAAAGAAACGCGAAAATGTTTCAAATAAAAACAGCCCGGACATGAAACATCATGCCGGGCTGTTTTTATTCGAATCCCTGATTAACAGGATCTTTTACACTTGCACAGTCCGGTTGGGACTTTTTTCACTTTTTTAATTTTCATGACGGCCCCCTTTCTTCGTGAAAGAATTAATTAAATACTGCGTTACCACCCATATCCACAGCAACCGGCTAACTTGTTTCCTTCATGGAAACATTCAAACCGGAGTTGCAGATAGTATTAATCTACAATTTAACGAAATAAGCAAGTTTTTTCAACCATGTTTTTCGGGTAACGATCTATTCCGCCACCCCTTTCTCTTTTAGATCCGAAAGGACGTCCACAAGCTGTTCTTTCGAACAATCATCGATTCTATAGGTATTTCTGACACCGTCCGTAAAATCGAGGACAAAATCACCATCCGGGTTAATATGCGCTCGTCTGATATAATTTTCAGAAAGCCACGGTTTGATACTTTTTATAAAATCATGCAAGCTACAGGTTTCCATAAAGCTCCCTTTTTAAAGTTGACGACTTTTTGCGAGATTGTCAAAGTAATTAATTTTAATTTTATCCACAGCCGACCAAAAGGTCAATCGTTCTGAACCGGAAATGCCGCAAACACAGTTTTACCGGTATCCTGCGGTTATAATTTCACTTTTCCGACTTGCCGAAAAAACGCTTTATGTCCAGACACCACAACCGTTCATATATCATTGCCATTAACGCTGTTTTATGGCATACCGTGTATTATTGAATTTAAAAGTAAGTTTCCTGCATTTAACAGATCGATCCCCCACACCGTATGAAGAACTATTGATGCAGCATCCCGAATCACTTATTCTATCAAAAAATCCTGAATTTCATTCAGAGATACATATTAAAAGGAGTTATCATGAACCAACCCAATAAAATCATATGCTCGATGAATCGCCTAAGCAAATACCACCTCAAGAAACCCATACTCGAAAATATCTCACTCTCCTATTTTTATGGGGCAAAAATTGGTGTACTGGGATTGAACGGGGCGGGGAAAAGTTCCCTTCTGCGAATTATGGCAGGCGTGGATACCGACTTCAATGGCGAGATGATTGTCAACCCGGGGTACTCCGTCGGCTTTCTCGAACAGGAACCAATCATTGACGATAATAAAACTGTTCGCGAAGTGGTTGAAGAAGCCGCCGGGCCGATTATTGCATTGATGAATGAATACAACGAGATCAACGAAAAATTTGCCGAACCCATGTCGGATGATGAAATGGACAAACTGATCCAGCGACAGGGGGAAGTCCAGGAGAAACTTGACGCAGCCGATGCCTGGGACCTCGATGCCAGACTTGAGATGGCCATGGACGCCCTCAGATGCCCGCCCGGTGATACAAAGGTGGGCGTTTTGTCCGGCGGGGAAAAACGACGGGTGGCATTGTGCCGGCTACTGCTCCAAAAACCCGATATCCTGCTGCTCGATGAGCCGACCAACCACCTCGATGCCGAAACCGTCGGATGGCTGGAGCAGCATCTCCAGAAATACGAAGGGACTATTATCGCGGTAACCCACGATCGATACTTCCTGGACAACGTCGCCGGATGGATTCTGGAATTGGACCGTGGTCGCGGCATTCCCTTCAAGGGGAATTACTCCTCGTGGCTGGAACAAAAACATGAACGGCTCCGGCAGGAAGAAAAATCCGAAAGTCAGCGCCAGAAAACACTGGCACGCGAACTGGAATGGATTCGCATGTCTCCGAAAGCCCGGCAATCCAAGTCCAAGGCCAGAATCAAGGCCTATGAATCGCTTTTATCCCGGCAAGGGGAAAAAACCACGGCGGAGATGGAAATTTTCATCCCGCCGGGACCGAGACTCGGCGACCTGGTGGTTGAAGCGAAAGATCTTGCAAAAGCTTATGATGATCGCCTTCTTTTTGAGAACATGTCTTTTTCACTTCCTCCTGGCGGCATCGTGGGGATCGTTGGCCCCAACGGCGCCGGTAAGACCACTCTTTTCCGCCTGATCACCGGGCAGGAAACCCCGGATTCCGGTACCCTGCGCACCGGCGATTCCGTCAACCTCTCCTATGTGGACCAGGGCCGTGAAAGTCTGGATCCGGAAAAAACCGTCTGGGAAGTGATCTCAAACGGGGATGATGTTATTGAACTTGGAAATATGACTGTAAAATCAAGAGCCTACGTGGGACGCTTCAATTTTAACGGATCAGCCCAACAGAAAAAGGTAAAACTGCTCTCGGGCGGTGAACGAAACCGGGTGCACATGGCATGCATGCTCAAGGAAGGGGGGAACGTGATCCTCCTCGATGAGCCCACCAATGATCTGGATGTCAATACAATGCGCGCCCTTGAAGAGGCCTTGGAAAATTTTGCCGGCTGTGCGGTCATCATAAGCCACGACCGGTGGTTCCTGGACCGGATCGCCACTCACATACTGGCATTTGAGGGTGACAGCCAGGTCGTCTGGTCTGAAGGAAATTATGCCGATTATGAAGCAGACCGCAAAAAACGCCTGGGTGATGCAGCGGACCGCCCGCACCGAATCAAGTACCGCCAGATAACCCGATAGGCACGAAGGCCGAAGTAATCGCTCTTCGCCTGTTTACAATTCTCGTATCTCCTTAATTCCGGAATAATGGCCCCACAGGGTAGTAGTTACAGCTGGACGAAAATCCGTTTCCGTCCAGCCACCGCCACACCCTTGCCATTTTGTAAAAGATCGCTTTTTACAATCCGGCCATACTGCATCTGTAATTCGGATAGAATATTTTGAACAGACTATTTTTTCCCCCTTGGGTAATACTGCTGCTGATATTTGTATTGTTAACCGGATGTGAATCATTATCCTACTACCGGCATTTGGCAACCGGTCAATTAAGGATTCTTGCCAGCCGGCAATCCATAGACGCCCTTATTGCAGATCCAGCCACGGATAGTGAACTCCGGGAGAATCTTCAAATGGTTCTTGAAATACGAAAATTCGCCCAGGACAGGCTTCACCTTCCTGCAGAGGGTCAATTTCTATACTATGCAGATCACGGAAGGCCGGCTGCCGTATGGAACGTATACACAGCACCAGAATTTTCAATGGTACCCAAAACGTGGTGCTTCCCGATTGTCGGGTGCACGGTTTACAAAGGGTTTTTTGATGCACGAAAAGCCCTTGAACTGGCCGAACAGCTCAAATCGGAAGGAAAAGATGTTTATGTCGGTACTGCTGGCGGGTATTCCACCCTGGGGTGGTTTTCCGATCCGATCTTTAAAAACATTCTGGATCGCGGGAACGTCGGCATGGCTGCCTATATTTTCCACGAACTGGCCCACAAGGTGGTCTTTATAAAAGACGACACCCATTTCAACGAAGGGTTTGCTGTCGCCGTTGAACAGGAAGGGGTTCGGCGATGGCTGGAAAGCCGGAATGAAAGTGAGCTTTTTGAACAATACGTCCAACGGCAGATGCAACGAATCGAGTTCTCGTATCTTGTCCAAAACACGCGTTCAGGCCTGTCAAAACTGTATGCCACGCCGGGAATAGCGCCGCCTGAGAAAAAACACCAGAAAGAACGCATGTTCGAACAGATGCAAACCGAATATCAGATCCTTAAATCCAACTGGAACGGCTATGGCGGATATGACGGGTGGTTTAACAAGCCATTGAACAATGCACGGTTGATTCCGTTCGGCGCATACTATGATCATGTTCCGGCCTTTACCAATATGATCCGGGCATCCGGCGGCGACCTGAAAAAGTTTTTCGATTATGTAGAAATTCTTTCACAGAAGCCCCGTACGGAACGCAACAGGATTTTAAAGGACTATGGCGCCATGACAATTGCCGACAAAACAAATCCCGAGTCGACCTGAGCCCCCGCGCCCACAACAAACATAAACCCGACGCCGAAACCCGTCTGCCACTGCCTGGCTGCTTACTGAACATAATGCACAAACAGTTTGCAGATATTTGATTTTTGATTACCATTGGTATAATCGCAACATATTCTATTTCTATTTGTCGTCAATATGCATAATGACCTTAGAAGACAGCTCACCCAATCCGGATCAGGAAAGGAGGAAACCTGTCATGAAAGAAGGTCATATTGCAGTCTTATTAATTTATCGGATATTTATGACAAAGTCGTGCAGACAATGAAAGATTGCGGCATACGAAGCCAGAAGATAATCGTAATCCTGCAACCAATCGCATACATGAAGGACATACCCCGAAGAAGGATCAGCGGATGAAAGTATGGCCGGGCGTTCCTATTCCCATAGGTCCCGTATTTGACGGATTCGGCACCAATTTTTCCCTTTTCTCGGAAATTGCGGAGCGCGTGGAGCTTTGCCTGTTTGATGACAAGGGAGTTGAAACCCGCATCGAACTTCCGGAAGTCACGGGGTTCTGCTGGCATGGATACCTGCCGGAAGTGGAACCCGGACAACGCTATGGTTACCGGGTCCACGGCCCGTGGGATCCGAAAAACGGTCACCGGTGCAACGGGGCAAAGCTTTTGCTCGATCCATATGCAAAAGCCATAGAAGGCCAGGTTCAGTGGAATGAAGCAGTATTCCCGTATCTCTTCAAGGAAGGGTTTGAATCGATAAACGACTCTGACAGCGCCCCCTTTATGCCCCGTTGTGTCGTGCACCAACCGCACTTTGACTGGGAAGGCGACCGTCGACTCCATATTCCCTGGCATGAAACCATTATCTACGAAACCCATGTCAAGGGGCTTACCGCGCGCCACCCGGACGTCCCGCCCGATCTTCGCGGCACTTATGCCGGCCTTGCACACCCGTCAATTATCGATTATTTCAAAGCGCTGGGAATAACCGCAGTCGAACTGATGCCGATTCATTATTTTATACACGACCAGCATTTAATTGATAAAGGGTTGCGGAATTACTGGGGGTATAACTCCATCGGATATTTCACCCCTCACAACGAATACGCCTCCGATAAACGCCCGGGCGGGGTGATCGCCGAATTCAAAAATATGGTCAAAGCCCTGCATTATGCGGGGATTGAAGTTATCCTCGACGTGGTTTACAACCACACCGGGGAAGGGAACCATCTGGGCCCCATGCTTTCTTTCAAAGGGATTGACAACGATTGCTACTATCGTCTTGTGGAAGATCGCCGCTATTACATGGATTATACCGGGTGCGGGAACAGCCTCAACATGCGTCACCCCCACGTGCTGCAACTTCTTATGGATTCCCTGCGCTATTGGGTGCTGGAAATGCACGTGGACGGGTTCCGATTCGACCTGGCATCCACCCTTGCCCGGGAATTGCATGACGTGGACCGGCTCTCGGCATTTTTCGATCTGATCCAGCAAGACCCCGTTATCAGCCAGGTCAAGCTGATCGCCGAGCCCTGGGATGTGGGCGAAGGCGGATACCAGGTAGGCAATTTCCCCCCCCTGTGGACCGAGTGGAATGGCAAATACCGGGACTCCATCCGCGATTTCTGGCGCAATCATGATCAGCCGCTGGGAGAGTTCGCTTACCGCTTCACCGGCAGTTCGGACCTTTATGAAAACACCTCGCGACTCCCCTATGCCAGTATAAATTTTCTCACCGCACATGATGGTTTTACACTGAACGATCTGGTCTCCTACAACGAGAAACACAATGCGGCCAACGGCGAAAACAATCAGGACGGCGAGGATCATAACCGCTCATGGAACTGCGGTGCGGAAGGACCGACAAAAAATCCGGACATAAACACATTACGAGATCGTCAGAAGAGAAATTTCCTGGTTACACTGATGCTTTCCCAGGGCGTTCCCATGCTGCTGGGCGGGGACGAAATCAGTCGAACCCAGCGCGGCAATAACAACGCGTATTGCCAGGACAATGAACTCTCCTGGTACGACTGGGAAAATATCGATCAGCCGCTTTTGGATTTCACCCGCAAGCTGATCCACTTCAGGCGAAATCACCCGGTATTCAGACGAAGACGGTGGTTCCTGGGACAACGCATCCATGGCAGCGAGGTCAAGGATATCATCTGGGTTACGCCGGATGGGGAGCAAATGGCCGAAGAAAACTGGGAAGAAGGGCATTTCAGTTCCCTGGGCATTTTCCTCAATGGCACGACCATTCCAAACCCCAATCCCAAAGGCGACCCATCCACTGACGACAGTTTTTATCTCATGTTCAATGCCTATCACGAATCTGTGACATTCAAGATTGTCGGTGCCCGGTGGGGGGCAGTATGGCAACTGGAGATAGACACGAACAAGGGTAGTTTTGCCGAAGAAAAGATCAAAATGACAGCGGGCAAAAACATAACGCTGGCACCGTATTCCGTCATAATACTTCGATTGATCGAATCAACACCCGAAACATTATAACATCTGACCCCCGAGCTGACATGAATATTCGTACAAGCGGCATCCTGCTGCCAATCCAAAGCCTGTCATCCACAACCGGTGTCGGGGACCTGGGTCCGGAGACCCGCCGGTTCATTGATTTTCTATGTGACGCCGGCCAGAACATATGGCAGATTCTTCCCATCAACCCGACCCTGGCGGAACATGAACACAGCCCTTACCACAGCCCTTCGGCATTTGCATTCAACCCGCTGTTGATCAGTCCTGAAATGATGATCGACGCCGGTTACCTGGAGAATGCGGACCTGCATGACATGCCCGACTTCCCCCCAGGCCGAATCGACTATGAAACCAGTAGACAATTAAAAGAAACGCTTTTCGCGCGAGCCCATGACCGATTCCGGGAAGATGATCCCGAATTTGAGAAATTCTGCTGCCAGCACGCTCACTGGTTAGATGATTATGCCTTGTTTATCGCATTGTCCAGGCATTACCAAACTACCCGGTGGCATCAATGGCCGGAACCCATCCGAAACAGGGAACCAGGCGCTTTGGTAACCGCGACACTGAAACTTTCAAGGGAAATTTCCTTCATCCGCTTTGTGCAATACATTTTTTACAAGCAGTGGATCAATTTCAAAACTGCCTGCAACGACAAGGGTATCCAGATAATGGGGGATCTACCGGTGTATGTCCCCCATGAAAGCGCGGACGTATGGGTGCACCCGGAGCTGTTCAAACTCGATGCCCACATGACCCCCGTTGCCGTAACAGGGGTGCCGCCGGACTACTTCAGCGAAACCGGGCAGCGCTGGGGTCATCCGGTGTACAAGTGGGATGCGCACCGGGAATCTTGTTTCGACTGGTGGATGCGTCGGATCCAGCACAACCTCGACCTTTATGACTACCTTCGAATCGATCATTTCAGGGGGCTTGTCGCTTATTGGGAGATTCCGGTGAATGAAAAAACCGCTGTTAACGGCAAGTGGATAAATGCACCGGTACGGGATTTTTTCAACACATTGTTTCACCGAATGCCATGTGCACCGGTTATTGCGGAAGATCTCGGATACATAACAGCGGATGTACGCGAGATAATCAGGGAATATGAAATCCCGGGGATGCGGGTCCTTATTTTCGGGTTTGATTCGCCTTCCGGCAACCCCAACGCGCCCCACAATATCGATAGTAGTTGCGTTGTGTACACGGGTACCCATGACACCAACACGGCAAGGGGATGGTTTGACAACGAGGCCGGCACGAGTGGTAAGGAACGGGTATTTTCCTATTTCGGCCGAACCATGACCGCAACGGAATTTGCGGACGAGTTGGTTCGAACCGCTTATATGTCCCGGGCATGGCTCTGCATCATCCCCATGCAGGACCTGCTTTCACTTGGCAGTGATGCGCGAATAAACCGGCCGGGGAGCGGTGAGGGTAACTGGCAGTGGCGACTCGAGAAAACACAAATCAATACCTCCCTGGCCGCCAGAATGCGCCAAATGGCGGAAAGATTTGGTCGCACTGAATTTTCTGGAAAAGAAAAGAAAAATCGTTACGGAGGCTGTAATTCGCCCGCTGACCCTGAGTGACGGGCATTTCATTCACGCACGGCATCACTCCCCGGATATGTTCAACATCGCATCGATTTCAGCCTTGCCTGCCGAAAACAGGCTATCGATAAAGGCAACTTCAAAGCTTCCGGGTTTATCGGCGACACTTGCGGCCATTTCTCCGCAAATACCATAAAAACCGAACGCTGAAACAATCGCTTCAAAAAGATCCTCCCCGGCCATGGCGCAAAAAGCGCCGACAACCGCGGACAACCCACATCCGATACCGGTTACCCGCGTCATGAGCGGATGCCCGTTTTTAACGAAGCAAACCTTTTTTCCGTTTGTGATACAATCAACGGGTCCGGACACAGCGACAACGCACCCAAGGTTTTCCGCCATCTCTTTTGCCGCCGCGATGTGAGACGCTTCGAGAACGAGTGAAGAATCGACCCCTTTTGTTCTCACATCATGGTCGATCAATGAGAACACTTCCGAAGCATTTCCCCGAAGCACTGAAATCCTGCATTCATCCATGATCCGTTTCACGGAAGCGGTCCGGTATGTCGTTGCCCCGGAGCCGACCGGATCAAGAATCACGGGGATCCCCTGTTGATTGGCTGTTTTTCCGGCCAGAACCATGGCATCCACCCAGCTTTCTTCAAGGGTGCCGATATTTAACACCAGTGAGCCGGCAATCGCTGCCATTTCTGTCACTTCCTCCCGGCAATGCGCCATGACCGGAGAAGCTCCCATTGCAAGCAGAATATTGGCCGAAGAATTCATTACCACGTAATTTGTGATATTGTGTACCAGCGGTGCATTTTCACGCACTCGTTCAATCAGTTCCGTTGTCTGCGCTTTCACCTTTAAATCCTGTTTATGAGGTGTAAAACTATCCGTGTACGAGATTGCAGATATAGT
>SLIE01000474.1 GCA_007135795.1 Desulfobacterales bacterium | reverse complement strand
TTTTGCGCTCAATGCCATGCGCAAATATACCGAAAACTACCAAGAGGCAGGGGGAACAGGCACTTTTTCAGAATACTATCATGCAAAATACGATAATGGCGTTATGGCATCGGAACTGAAGCGGAACATTGTGTTTGCCAATCACAACCTGGTTACCGATGCGGTATTTAGTGAAATGCACCTGATTTTATGCCGCAATGTCTTGATATATTTCGATACGCCGCTTCAAAACCAGGTACTTGGCATTTTTGCTGATAGTCTTGTTCGAGGGGGATTTCTTTGTCTTGGAACCAATGAGGACTTAAATTTTTTGGAAGCCAAAAGCCTTTTCGACAGAGTAGACAGCAATTCACGTATTTTTCAAATGCATGTGACAGAAAAACCCCACAAAACATGATGACGTGCATCCTGCTGCCCGGAAGCGCCGGGGACTGCAATGAAACAGGGAATGAGATGAATCACAAACAGAAAATTCTTATAGTGGACGACAAACCCGAAAACCTGTACACGCTCCAACAGGTCCTGGGGCCGCTGAAAGCCGAAATCATTAGGGCAGAAAGCGGAAACGAAGCATTGATTGCCACTTTGAATCACGAATTTGCCGTGGCGATTTTGGATGTTCAGATGCCTGAAATGAACGGGTACGAACTTGCCGAGTGGATTCGCGGTCAGGAAAAGACCCAGAATATGCCGATCATTTTTCTCTCCGCGGTGTATCACGGAGAAGACCACGAGTTCAGAGGGTACACTGCCGGGGCGGTCGATTACATCACCAAACCTTACAGCCCGACAATTCTGATTGGAAAAGTTTCCGTTTTCATAGAACTCGAGCGACAGAAACAGGAAAGCAGATACATGGCCCGGCAGCTGCAAGCGAGCAATGATGAACTGGAGTTGCGGGTTCGGCAGCGCACGAAGGCTTTGGAAAAAACCAACCAGGCACTCAGGATATCGGAGCGGAAACTGCGCTATCTTTCCGACAGGCTTTTGTCGGCCCAGGAAGAGGAGCGCCGGCGGATAGCCGCCGAGCTTCACGACAGCATCGGTTCTTCCCTGAGCGCCATCAAGTTTTTCATGGAAGGGCTTCAGGCCCAGGGCGACATAGGACAGAAAGCGGCCGAATCGATGGAAAATCTGATAAACCTCACCACCCAGACAATCGGAGACGTTCGCAATATCATGAACGACCTGCGCCCCCCGTTTCTGCGCGACTACGGGCTGATCACCGCGCTTGAAGGATTTATCAACCGATTTCGCACCATCTACGGTTCAATCATTACCAATATAGAAATATTCGGCGCTGAAGAAGATATTCCGGAGCAGCTCAGGACAGTCATATTCCGCGTCATACAGGAGACTTTCCACAATATTGCCAAGCATAGCCGTGCAAGTGAGACAAACCTGTTCATGCAGGTAAAAACCGATCGGCTCGAACTTCGGATTGCCGATAATGGCGTGGGTTTCGACATCCAGAATCTTGCTGCGGATCAAAAAGACAAGGGTTTTGGACTTTCGACCATGCGCGAACGTGTGGAGCTTTCCGGGGGAGACTTTTCGCTTGAATCCACCATGGATCAGGGAACCGAAATCCGGGCGGTATGGTATCTTGACACTTCCAATCAGGTACAAGGTGTGCTTGAGCAATAATATGCGGGCATCTTGCGGTGTGACGCGCAGCGCAGCAAAGCGCCGGGCTGTCGCCCGGAAAAATGCCAGGCAGGAGCCTGGCGCTCCCAAGGGGGTGCGCTGCTGGTAGTTTGAAGAAAAATGGTGGTTCATGGGGTGGTTGAGACGGGATCGTTTGGCTTGATGGTTAAAGTCGGCTCTCGGGGCCATATTCCGCGGCATAGTCTGCAATTTTGAACTTGCGCTCCAGGCCTGCGGCGTTCATGTATCTTATTTTGCCGAAAATCTCCCTTTCCTTCCATGCGCGGTCGTGCCGGCCGAAACACCATGCAACGCCTGTGAATCCGTTAGGGTCGCGACCGTCGAGTTCGTAGCGGTTATTGAGGGCCAGCATGATGTTGAATGCGTCCTTTGGGGTTTGGGTCCACTCGATAATTTTTTTTCCCCAGTACATGCGCATGTAATTGTGCATTTTGCCGGTTCGGACCATTTCTGATTGGGCGGCGTTCCAATAGGGGTCGTGGGTGCGGGATGCTTCGAATTCTTCAAAGGTGTAAAGGTGGGAGCGTTTGTCTTTTAAGTGATCTGCAAGGGTGTTTTTGGCCCATGTCGGGACTGCGGTGTCATATTGATCGTAACCGGGGTTGTGATGGACAAAATTGATGGCAAGTTCGCGGCGCACCAACAATTGCTCGATGAAGGCTTCTTTTGATGCGGGGGGTGCATTGGATTGATTGATTTCGAGGGCAACTTCAATGGGGGAGATTTGCCCGAAATGAAGATAGGGGCTTAAATTGGACTGGCATTTGGCCACGGGGTCCCGGGAGAGGGTTTCGTAGGTGGCCAAATGGTTGTGGATGAAGTGCTCGAGGTGTTTGCGGGCCTGGGAATAGCCGCCCTGGAAGGGAAGCGGGCGGGCCTCGTTGGGTGGAGGTGAGATTTGTTTGGCGCTTTGGTAGGGGTCAATGGGAGTGGCGATGTTTGGGGAGTTTGAAATTTCCGGCGGGGGATCAAAAGCTTTGATGGCGCGTGGGAGAGAATCGATGTGGTGCAAATAAATATCGGCCTTGGAGAGGAGTTTGGGTCGCAGGGTGCGGGCGCTGTATTCCAATTTATCGGACGCGGTGTTGACCGGGACGATGATGTCCGATTCGACTTCGGTGTAGGGGCAGCGAAGTTGTTTTTCGATCTGGCTGCGCCATTGGCGCTGAATTTTCAAATAACCGGTGTCTGTGACGACCCAGGCGGCGGAGGCGGCGATGGAAAGGACCGTCTCGACCATGTCGCCCTCTTTTATAATGAACGGGATGCCGAGTTCCTTTAATTCCGATTGAACTTCGGCGATTCCCTGGAGCATGAAGTGGTAGTGCCTGAAGCGCGCTTCCGGGAAAGCGGGGGTGATGACAAAGGCGACAAGAAGCGGAAGGTCGAGTTGTCTGGCGTTGTCGCTGGCATAGGCCAGGGCGTGGTTGAAATGGATGCGTTGGGATTGTTGCATCCAGTAGAGAAGGTATTTTCCGGATTCGGGAAGCGTTGCGGAGAAATGGCGTATGCGGGTTTTATGGATCATGTTGGAAATCCTTTTTGGAGAGGTACCCGAAATTGCATTCGTAACATTTTCCAATTATCTTTAACGATATTCGGTGCAAGGTCCGCCTATCAGCTTGGCGGACCATAGATGACGTCTCGTTTTGACCAACTACTTACGGATTAACTGTTATATTTCATATCCGAAACACATAAAGGCATAAGCGACCGCTTACCGATATTTCTGCCATCACAATCAATCTATTATTCAATAAGATATCGGTTTCGAAAAATATTTACAATCCTGTTTGTGTCGTATTGGCAGGTATTGCCAGTATAGGGATGTCATAAAAACCCCGTTGATCGTCAAAAAGGAGGTAGTCATGGCCGTCCAAGAACAAGTTTATGGATTCTATATTCCACCCGTCACATTGATGGGAATCGGTGCGTACAAGGAGATCGGAAATCAGATCAATACCCTGGGTGGGAAAAAACCCTTTATCTGCACGGACAAGGGGATTGTGGACGCCGGCATTTGCGATCAGATCGCCGAGGTGATCAAAAATGACTGCGGTGTCGATCCGGTAATTTTTGACGGTACACAAGCCAACCCCACAGACAAAAATGTCCATGAGGGGCTGAAGATGTACCAGGAAAACAATTGCGATTTCATTGTTTCTCTTGGCGGTGGGAGTGCGCATGACTGCGGCAAGGGGATTGGCATTGTGGCCACCAATGGCGGAAATATACGGGACTACGAGGGCGTGGACCAGTCCAAAAAGCCAATGCCCCCCTTTATCGCCGTCAACACCACCGCGGGCACGGCCAGTGAGATGACCCGGTTTTGCATTATCACGGACACGGACCGCAAAGTCAAGATGGCCATTGTCGACTGGCGGGTAACACCCAACGTCGCCATTGACGATCCCTTGCTGATGGTGGGAATGCCCCCGGGGCTCACTGCCGCAACCGGCATGGACGCATTGACCCACGCGGTGGAGGCATACGTCTCAACCGCCGCCACCCCGATTACGGATGCCTGTGCACTGCAAGCCTTCGAGCTGATTTCCCTGCATCTTCGACCGGCTGTTGCCAACGGCCAGGACATGGAGGCCCGCAACGGGATGTGTTATGCGCAGTACCTGGCAGGGATGGCATTCAATAACGCCAGCCTGGGACATGTCCATGCCATGGCTCACCAGCTGGGTGGTTTTTACGACCTGCCCCACGGCGTCTGCAATGCGATCTTGCTCCCCCATGTCAGCCGGTTCAACCTGATTGCCAAAATGGCGCGGTTTAACGATATCGCCATTGCTATGGGTGAAAATATCGATGGCCTCTCCCTCCGTGACGGCGCAGATGTCGCCATCGATGCGATTCAGACCCTTTCGGCTGATATTGGCATCCCCTCCGGTCTCGGTATTTTGGGGGTAAAGGAGCAGGATTTGAAAATCATGGCGGAAAACGCGCAGAAAGACGCGTGCGGCCTTACCAACCCCCGGTGCCCGACCCTCGAGGAAGTGATCCAGATCTATAAAGACGCCCTTTAACGGGATCAATGCGGATACGGGCGGCGCCGGTTCAAGACCGGGTGTTGCCGTCCGTATCTATTGATAATACGATGGATTGATATGGAAGACCCTACTTCTAAAGAAAAACCGGGTGTCACGCTCTATGCGCTGCATCATTGCAATCATTGCAAAAAGGCAAAGGCGCACCTTGCCGACCGCGACGTAAACTTGAAAACCATTTACGTGGATATGCTCTCGGGCAGCGAGCGAAACGATACCCTGCGCCATCTGCGCCGCATCAACCCGTCCGTCACCTTCCCAACGATTGTAATCGCCGGGGAAGTCATCGTTGGCTTCAAGCCCGGGAATATCGACAGTGCCCTCAAACGGCATCATCATTTACCATAAAAAATACTGCAGCAAATAAGGTCTGCGCATCGTCACCAGCCCGTTTATAGGGCCTGCGGCAGCCCCGGGGAAACGCTTTTGGTTTAAGGGGATAATGCTGCTTAAAACCAACCAGAAACAGTCAATAAGCAAATTAATTCCCGAACGGGAATGTTTTGCTTTACAAGCAAGATATTAATGATATTATTCCCGATAAGGAATATTTTTATTCAGGAGGCTTTATGCAAAACCGAAACAGCCCGATCGGGATTATTTCGTCCCCAAAAGATATCGGCACTGCAATCCGGGCCAAACGCAAATCAGATGGCCTCACCCAGGCAGATGCGGCAGCGCTGTGCGGCGTTGGCACGAGATTCCTCGGGGAACTGGAACGGGGCAAACCAACAGCGCAGATCGGCAAAGTGTTAAGAATACTCTCCGGGATGGGGTTGATGCTTCAAGTCACGCCAAAGACGGTTCCGCGATAATGAGAACTCTATCGGTATATCTGTGCGATGATTATGCAGGTATTTTAAGGTGTGACGGACAACAGCGATTTTCATTTCAATACACCCCGGAATGGATGACAAAAACAGATGTTCCGCCACTTTCTCTTTCCCTGCCCCTGCAAGAAGCCCCTTATCCCGATGAAAAAGCCCGCCCTTTTTTTACCAACCTGCTGCCGGAATCAACCGTACGAGATGCTGTCGCCCGGAAACTGGGGATCTCTGCACGAAATGAATTCGGGCTGCTTGAGGCGCTTGGCGGTGAATGCGCCGGCGCCATCATCCTCTTGCCGCACGGAGAAGTTCTCGAAAAAAAGCCCGGTGAATACCGCGAACTTTCCGATGAAACGTTCAAAGAGATGCTCCGGGACTTACATATAAAACCGTTTCTTGCCGGGGAAAGCGGCATCCGGTTATCATTGGCCGGCGCTCAGGACAAGCTGCCGGTGTACCTGGCAAATGACCGGATGTTTTTACCACAAGGCACATCCCCCAGCTCACACATTATTAAACCTGCAATTAAAGGTATCCGGGAAAGCATTCACAATGAGGCATTTTGTATGGCGCTTGCAAAAAGGATCGGCCTGAATGTGCCCAATACATATATAATGACGATCCCGGATGAACTTTATGTAATTGAGCGTTACGATCGTTACCGCGATGAAGACCAGCGCATGCATCGTCTTCACCAGGAAGATTTCTGCCAGGCGACCGGCCTGATGGCTGAAACCAAGTACGAATCCGAAGGCGGGCCTTCCCTGGCGGACTGTTTTTCCGTGATTGCCAGATTCTCAACAAACCCTGCCCTCGACAGAAAAGCACTGCTTGGCTGGATATCGTTCAATTACATTATCCACAACGCTGATGCGCATGCCAAAAACCTCTCGCTGCTCCTTTCTTCCACCGAAATCCGGCTTGCACCATTTTATGATCTTATGTGCACAGGAGTATACGAAGGAATCAACGAAAAACTGGCGATGAAAATTGGCAATGAGAACCGGCCGAACTGGGTACAATCCCGTCACTGGGTGAGAATGGCCGAAGCAGTGGGGATTCGTCCCAAATTTGCATTAAAAACAGTAAAGGAAATGGCTGAAAAAATTGAAAATGCTGCCCCGGACCTGGCATTAAAACAGCAAACGTTTTGGGGACCCGCGCCGATCGTCAAAGAAATTCGAAAAGTGATCACAAAGCAAACAAGGAGGGTTTTTGATTTGTAACATTTGAATATATTGCAGAACTTACATTTTAGCACTCCATATCCTTCGCTTGACAAATGTCAACAATGCAGGTAAGTAATGTCATGTACAAGGTGTCCGTTCCGGACTGAAAACTATTGAATTTTAAATGAAGATTTCAGTAGTTTTTAAAAGGGAATCCCGTTTAAATCGGGAGCGGTCCCGCCGCTGTTAACAGGGACGAAATCCGCGAAATGCCACTGCTGGTGAAAAACCAGTGGGAAGGCGCGGAGAGTAGGATGATCTGTGAGCCAGAAAACCTGCCTTGGACGGAATGACGTGATCGTGCGCGTGGAAAACGCCGATCGTGGCAAATACGGGGCCAAGTAAGCTGGGTGCAGCCCTCTGTGAACCATTTATGGTTTGTGGAGGGCTTTTTGTTTTTATCCCTCCTCAAAAAAATATTCATCCGGAAAGAGATTTGAAAAGGAGGACGTGTGAAGAGAAACATTATAAGCATCTTCGTTTTTATGGTCATTGTAACGCTGTCCGTTTCCACGGCTTTTGCCTGCCCGCCCGCGGCCGAAAAAACCGATAAAACGGGTATCCTGCTGGTAACCTTTGGGTCGAGCTACCCCGAAGCCCAAAGGGCATTCGACAACATCGATGAAAAAGCGCGTGCGGCGTTTCCGGATACGGAAATCCGCTGGGCATGGACGTCCCGTATGATCCGCAACATAATGGCAGAACGCGGAACAGCACTTCATTCCCCTGAACAGGCGCTGGCTGAAATGGCCGACGAGGGGTTTACCCATGTGGCCGTGCAATCTCTGCATGTGATTATGGGGAGTGAATTTCATTATCTGAAATCGGTTGCAAAAGCGTTTGAAAGCATGGGCAAGGGGATTGAAAACATCAGTGTCGGGATGCCGCTGCTGGCCGATCAACGGGCCATGGAAATGGCCGCAAATGCCGTAAAATCGAGCATTCCTCCAGAAAGAAACGTAGACGATGCGGTTGTTTTGGTAGGTCACGGCACCGCGCATCCGGCAAATGCGTTTTACACGGCGCTCATGTGGCAGTTGCAGCAGACGGATAAAAATATTTTCATCGGTACGCTTTCGGGCTTTCCTGATGAAGACGTCATTCTTGATATTTTAAAAAAGAACGGCATTGAAAAGGTCTGGCTCATGCCGTTTATGTCTGTGGCGGGAGACCATGTTCAAAATGACATGTTCAGCGAGGACGAAGACTCGTGGCAATCGATTTTCGAGGAAGCGGGTATTGAAAGCGAGGCTGTGAACAAAGGCTTTGCGGAGTATGATGTTTACGTGGATATATGGATTAAACACCTTGAGGATGCGTTATCGAAATTGTAGGAAAATGGGGGTGAACGTAAACGTTCACCCCTTTGTAAACATTGCATGCTGGCGAGCTTTTTCCGGGGCCGCCGCACACCGGTGCGGCATCTGTAACCGAGCTTCGCTCGGGGGGTTGCCGCACTGGGGTGCGGCGGTCCCAGGCATGGCGGACCTATTGTGGGTGTAGGTGAGGATGAGGATGGGGGTAGAGGTGGGGGTATATTGAAAGAGAAGGCGGGAAAGGATAGCGGCATTTCATTTTTGCAATCTTTGCGGCACAGGGCGTTGTGGCCGCAGGTGATGGTGCTTGGAGCGGTGCTTCTGGGAACCATGGCCGTGGCGGCCGGGATGGGGTATATAGAGGTTGGGTATTGGGATGTGGTGCGGATCGTCATGTCCGGTGTTACCGGAAATGACGGTTTTGCCGGGGGGATCGAGCCTGCGGCCCGGGCCGTGGTCCTTGATGTGCGCATGCCGCGAATACTGACCGCGGTTGCGGTGGGCGGCTCTCTTGCCGTGGCCGGGGCGGTTTTCCAGGGGATTCTACTGAACCCGCTGGCGGACCCTTATACATTGGGCGTGTCTTCGGGCGCGGCATTCGGCGCGTGCGCGGCGCTGCTTCTAAATGTCACCATGCTGGGGGTTTTCTCGGTGCCGCTTTTCGCCTTTGTCGGGGCAGTGGCCACCCTTCTGATCGTCATGTACCTGGCTTCTTCCGCGGGCGGGTTTTCATCCAACAACCTGATTCTATCCGGGATCATCGTGGCGGCGATCCTGTCGGCCGGGATCAGCTTTTTCAAGTACGCGGCGGACGAGCGGGTATCGGTGCTCATTTTCTGGCTTATGGGAAGCCTTTCATCCCGGACGTGGGCAGATGTCGGGTTTACCATGTCTGTCATGTTCGCCGGCACGGCCGTGTGCATCTTCTTCTCCCGGGACCTGAACCTGATGTCGCTTGGAACCCGCACCGCCACATCCCTGGGCGTGGATGCCCGGACGCTGTCGCCCATTCTTCTCGTGTGCGCCAGTCTCATGGCCGCGATATGCGTGTCGATCACCGGGATCATCGGGTTTGTGGGGCTGCTCATTCCCCACCTGGTCCGGAGCGTCTCCGGCCCGGACAACAGCCGGCTGATCCCCCTGTCCCTGCTGACCGGGGGAATTTTGCTCCTTGCCGCGGATACGCTCACCCGTGCGGTATTGCCGGAAGAACTCCCCATCGGGGTGCTCACCGCCCTGATCGGTGGGCCGT
>SLIE01000412.1 GCA_007135795.1 Desulfobacterales bacterium | reverse complement strand
AGATTAGCGACCTGTGGCCCTGCCGTTTATCACAGGGCGCTTCCAAATTAGCCTGCGTCCGGGCAAGCCATAGAGATATAAGCGATCTCGTGTAGCTGCCCGGGCAATACCCGGCACCGCACCGTTGAAATTGGCCTTCTGTTAAAGTTCGTATTTCAGCTTGTTTCGGATGCCGATGGTATTTAAATCCATGAACACATCGTATACCATTATTTCCACCCCGTTTGCCGCTGCAGATCGAAGTTCCCGCCCATAAGCCGTATCAATATGATCCGCAGGTTTAAAAAGCCTCCCATCCATCCGTTGTACCAGAAAGAACATCACGGACCGGTGTCCGACCGCCGCAAGTTTTTGCAGTTCCACCAAGTGATTCTTGCCTCGTGATGTAACGGCATCGGGGAAATATGCGACACCGTTTTCCACCAGCGTTGAATTTTTGATCTCAACATAACACTCTTTTCCGAAACGATCGCTTAACATCAGATCAAGCCGCGTGTGGTTTCCCACGCGTACTTCTTGTTTGACTGTTTCATATCCCTTCAGTTCATCTATTATTCCCGCTTTGATTGCGTGGTGAACCAGACGGTTAGGAACCAATGTGTTTACCCCCACCAGAGAATCGGGCATCTCAATGAGTTCCCATGTGTATTTGAGTTTTCTCTTTGGAGAGTCCTGTTGTGACACATAGACCCTTTGCCCGGGACGATTGCAGCCGGTCATTCTTCCGGAATTGGGACAATGTGCGATAATGCGGAGACCGGTTTCAAGTTCGATCTCTGCGAGAAATCTTTTATACCGTCTCACAAGGGTGCCCTTGATAAGTGCGGGCCAGTTAATGTCAGCAATATTGGATCGGATTTTAAACGAACTTGTCATGAACGCTCTTTTGTAATTGGTTGAAGTAGAAAAGTAAGGGGGTTTGATGATACATACCTGTACCACGTAAACTGATACATTGTAATTTTTTTTCCGTCAAACGTCATAAGCTGTATTAAAAAAAATGAAAACTCGGGGAGAATGGTTGCTTGGGCTGGGAGATCCAAAGGCCAACCTGCAAAAGCCTGCCACCACTCTAAATTATTGAGATAACCGTGAGTCCATAATACTTGACGGCCTTTTATCCGACCTTATTAAAACTGATTAATTCGATGAGTAGAGGGTGGGTATTTCTGCCAATATTGTTAATTGGCATGCATCTTGAAAGTGCATAATATGAAGTGGTATTGTCAAGTCGGTGGAAAAATCTACAAAGTATTGTCGATGGTGGGGTAGAAAAAACAAAATGGCTGATTATGTTATTAATTGTATGGATTTCGGACGAAACTATTGAAATTGTCGAATGAAAATATTAAAACTACACTGCAATTGGCCAATACTTTGCTCGAGTTGGCGGACAAGGGTGATCTTGAACGCGAGGACATTGGCTGCGGGATCCTGTATGGTATTATGCGTGATGCCGCCTATAAAATAAAGAAAGTTGCAGAATCTGAAAAAGCATTACATGAAAAAATGGGTAACTGGTTCTGATAAATTCCATACAGTCGGGTATTGGCGGTGTGATAACTTTTTAAGCTGATCTGGAGGATGAATGGCAAGTGTAAAAGGTACTAAAACGGAAAAAAACTTATTGACGGCGTTTGCCGGTGAATCGCAGGCAAGAAACCGCTACACCTATTTCGCAAGCGCTGCCAAGAAAGAAGGATACGAACAGATTTTCGCAATTTTTACCGAAACCGCGAACCAGGAAAAAGAACATGCCAAGCGTTTCTTTAAATTTCTGGAGGGGGGAGACGTCAGTGTGACGGCCGAATTTCCGGCCGGTATTGTCGGCACTACCCTGGAAAATCTGAAAGCCGCTGCAGATGGTGAGCATTATGAACATTCCGAAATGTATCCGGAATTTGCAAAAGTTGCCCGGACAGAAGGGTTTGAAGCGATTGAAAAGGTGTTCGAAGCGATCAGTGTCGCGGAAAAACAGCATGAGAAGCGATATCGTGACCTGGCTGCCAATATTGAAAATAACCGGGTTTTCGAGCGGGATGAAAATGTAACATGGCGTTGCCTGAACTGCGGATACCTGGAAGAAACCACCAAAGCGCCGCCAATGTGTCCGGCATGTGCGCACCCCAAGGCTTTTTATGAATTGCTTGGCGAAAACTGGTAACGACTATTATATTTTGGATAGTATGACAATCTCGTAAAAAAGTCGCGATCAGACGGCTTTGTTAAAACTACTAAACACTTAGTGTTCTTGACACTTATTCTAATAGCTGGAGGAGACTTAATGGCAGCATATGATTTTAGTGCGGATGATGTTTTCGAACTTGCCGAAGATATTGAAATTAACGGGATGAATTTTTATAAAAATGCCGCGGAACAGGTGTCAGATGCGGATCATAAGCAAATGCTCACCAATCTTGCGGATATGGAATTGACACATAAAAAAATTTTCGAGCAGATGCGCAAGGATCTGGCGGAAAAGGAAAAGACATCCACGGTGTTTGATCCCGAGGGGGATGCCATCGCCTATCTTAAAGCCTTGGCGGACATCCGGGTGTTTTTTGAAAAAGAGATCGATACCTCCAGCATGAAAAATATCCTGATGGCGGCCATTACCGCGGAAAAGGATTCAATCGTTCTATATCTGGGAATGAAGGAACTGGTGCCTGAAAAATACGGCAAAAAGCGTTTGGACGAAATTATACAGGAAGAAATGGGACACATACGTCTTTTGAGCAGCGAGCTTAAAAAGCTCAAGGCGTAATCCCGATATCTGGTGATAGCAAACCCCGGTGATGTGGAGGCGGTTACGAAAGAATCGTCGGGGTGTTATCATAGTGACAGGCTGTCGGTCTTTGACAGCGAAAGTAAAATTCCCGTAATAAACGAAAGCGAAAGGGTGCGATATGGCAAAACAGCTTGAGATTTATAAATGTAATGTTTGCGGTAACATTGTCGAGGTATATAACGGCGGCAACGGAGAGCTTGTCTGTTGTGGTCAACCCATGGATTTGCTTGTTGAAAATACAGTGGATGCGGCAAAGGAAAAACATGTTCCGGTTGTTGAAAATGTCGAGGGTGGCATAATGGTAAAGGTTGGAGAAGCGCCCCATCCCATGGAGGAAAAACATTATATTCAGTGGATCGAGGTTATTGCAGACGGCAGGGCCTACACGAAGTTTTTAAAACCGGGGGATGCGCCCGAGGCGTTTTTCTGTATCGATGCAAAGGATATTACGGCAAGAGAATATTGTAATATTCATGGCCATTGGAAAAAATAGAACAAAGACTTATGTTGTAAGAAAGGGTTCCGGCCCGAAAGATCTTTTTAAATCGACAGGCATATTTATAAATTATTTTATAATAGGGGAAGATCCCATGGCCAATTGGAAATGCACAAACTGTGGTTACACATTTAACGCAGATGCTCCACCTGAACAATGTCCTTCGTGTAAGGCGAAGTGCGAGTTCGTGGACAATACTTGTTACACACCAGATTGCGGGGCCAAGGGGATTGACGACCGGATCGGCACCAAAAAATAGGAGATCTTAATGCCAAAAGCCCTTATTGTATATGCGACGCGAGCCGGCGATACCCTTCAGATTGGTGAGCTTATAGCTGAAGGAATGCGTTTTTCCGGTATTGAAGTCAATTTGATTGACGCCAGGGAAATCAAGTCCGAAAAGGATCTTGCCGGCTATGATGCTTATGTGTTTGGGTCTTCCACGTATCATGGTGATATGCTCCAGGCGATGAAAACCATGCTGTTCCTGGCTGAAAAAGCAGGCCTTGAAAACAAAGTAGGCGGGGCTTTTGGGGCATTCGGCTGGAGCGGCGAATCTCCTGAGCGCATTTATGGGACCATGAAAAATGTATTTAAAATGGAAATGGTTAGTTCCCCGTTAATGCTGAAGAATGCCTCCCTTGGTGGCGGGATTCGAATGGCCCAGGATTACGGCCGTGAAATTGCCGGCAAACTTCAGGCAGTTTGATAATCGTTACTTCCGTAATTACGGAAGTAATGGAATTGTAACATTTTAAACGGAGGCGAATCAATGGATAAGTATGTATGCAGTGTATGTGGTTATGTGTACGACCCGGCAAATGGGGACCCCGATAACGGCATAAATCCCGGAACAAGCTTTGCTGATTTACCGGACGACTGGGAGTGCCCTGTTTGTGGCGCCCCAAAAGAAGATTTTGAAAAGCAGGGATAGGTAACGCGAAAACCGGTTTCAAGTTGTTTGCAGGATAGCGCACGCTCTTTTAACCGGTTTTTTATTTTATTTTCCATGGAGACGCAAGGAGAAGCAATGAAAGCGGTTGAGATCTCGAAAGATATATACAGCGTGGGTGCCATCGATTGGAATATTCGTGATTTTCATGGTTATTCCACTGAAAAGGGCTCCACTTACAACGCCTATCTGATTGTCGATGAAAAGGTTGTGCTGATTGATACAGTGAAAAGGGAATTTACGGACAGAATGCTTGAGAATATCTCAAGTGTTATTGACCCGAAGCGTATCGACATTGTGATAAGTAACCACACGGAAATGGATCATTCCGGCGGGCTTCCCCGGGTGATGCATTATATCGGGGAAGACAAACCCGTTTACTGCTCCAAAATGGGACTGAAAAACCTGTCCAGGCATTTCACATCGAATCTGAACCTGCAGCCTGTGGAAAACGGCAGTGAGTTGAACATTGGTAAACGGACGCTTACTTTTCTGGAAACCCGCATGCTGCACTGGCCAGACAGTATGTTCACATATGACAAGATGGACAAGATTTTGTTTTCAAGTGATGCGTTCGGTCAGCATTATGCCGGCTTTGAAACCTTTGACGACCGGGTCGGCGACGAGATCATGCATCATGCCAAGAAATATTTTGCAAATATCCTGTTATTATACTCGCCGCTTATTCTGAAGCTGATTGAAAAAGTCACGGAAATGGGGCTGGAGATCAAGACCATATGTCCTGATCACGGTATTATCTGGCGCTCCGACCCTGCAAAAATTATCAATGCCTATGTTGAATGGAGTAAGCAGGAGAACAAGAAGAAAGCCGTGGTCGTCTATGATACAATGTGGCATTCCACAGAAATCATTGCGGAACACATTGCTGAGGGAATTGCGTCCCAGGGCGTGGAGGTCCGTCCGTTTCATATCAGGTCTTCGGATCGAAGCGAGATTATGACAGAGGTCCTAGATGCAAAAGCGGTCGTTTTTGGATCCCCAACCTTGAACAACACAATATTTCCTACAGTTGCGGATGTTTTGACGTACATGAAGGGACTTAAACCCAAAAACAAGCTGGGTGCGGCATTTGGTTCCTACGGCTGGAGCGGGGAGGCGGTTGCGGAGATACGGGGAAACCTCGAAAACATGGGTATGGAGATCATTGATCCCGGACTCCGGATCCAGTATGTGCCGGATGATAAAGGGTATGGTGAGGCATATGAATACGGCCAGAAGATTGGAAAAGCCGTAAACGATGCCATGTGACGATGATATGAAACGCCGTCCGGTTATTGAGCCGGGAGATTGTATTCTCTGTGAAATATGTGCGGACGTATGCCCGGACGTATTTAGTGTCAACGCCGTGGGATATATTGTAATTGCCGACTTGTTCCAATATCCTGAATCATGCGTTGATGAAGCGATTCGTAATTGTCCCGAAGACTGTATTTCATGGGAGGCGGATTTCTGAAAAAAGTATCATGAAGAAAGTCATGTTCCTCATGGAGAGTCGTCCTGTGTTTTCATCTGTTGTTGTATGGCAACGGTTTCCGGATATGAAGCAGGAGAATCATGCCGGGAAGTAGGTTTCTCGGGAAAGGGTTATGCCGAAGTTGAACCCCTCTTTAAGAACACTAAAACCTGAAATCCGGGATTTACTTGTAGCGCCTGATTTTGATTCGGCCTGCAACGCTATTTCAGGGTATGGTGCCCGCAAGGTGATCAATCTCCTCATATCTTTTTATTGCCATGACGACCCGCTTGTCAGGTGGCGCTCCATAGAAGCAACCGGCCGAATCGTCTCCTGGCATGCCGACGAAAATATGGAATCTGCAAGGGTTATCATGCGGCGTTTTTTGTGGATGTTAAATGACGAATCAGGGGGGATCGGGTGGGGGGTCCCGGAGGCGATGGGAGAAGTTTTGTCCTCGCATAAGGCCCTTTGTATGGAGTACAACCGTCTTTTTTTGTCGTATATACAACCGGCGTGTAACTTTTTGGAACATCCTGTTCTGCAAAGGGGTCTTTTATGGGGGATCAGCAGGCTAGCATCAACGCAAAGCATGCTGGTGATACCCGTATTGCCACACATCAAACCTTTTCTTGCCTCCGAAGACCCCTATCACAGGGCTTTTGCCGCATTGATTTTTGGAAATACCCGATCGGCTCAACCCGATTCCCCGGCAGTGGAGCTGCCGGCGGATATAGTGGATCAATTATGTCGGGATAATGCAGAAATCGATCTTTATGAAGAAAGGGTTATCAAACGAAAAACTGTGGCCGATTTGTGTGGCAAGATTTCAGGATCTTTACGCAATAACCTTTAACCGATTCAACAGGTGGTTAGACGCCTGGTAGATATAATCTAAAAAGGAATCATCATGTTTATACTGGGTCTCCAGGGAAGTCCCCGCTTAAACGGGAATACCAATTACATGTTGGATTCGTTTCTTGATTTCGCAAGGCAGAAGGGTGCGCACACCCAAAAGCTTCATGTCACCGGCGCGAATATATCCCCCTGCACGGGTTGCGGTCATTGTGAACGAAAAGGTTTTTGCATAATCCGGGATGATGACATGTCCGGTTATATTTACGGGCTTTTGCGCCGGGCTGATGTGGTTGTCCTTGCATCTCCGGTCTATTTTTACAACGTACCAGCGGTTCTGAAAGCGCTTATCGATCGCAGCCAGGCGTTGTGGGCCAGAAAGTATAAGCACGGATTGGATGATCCGGGGCGTGGACAGAGAAACGGATTCATGCTGGCAGTCGGGGCGACCAAAGGGAAAAACCTTTTTGATGGGATGATCCTGACTGCGAAATACTTTTTTGACGCCGTCGGGGCTCAGTATTTGGACATGCTCGGTTACCGAAGAATCGAAGATCCTGGTGAAATGGCAAAGCAACCCGGTCTTGATGAGGATATGGCGGCCTTGCTCGAAAAGATTGAGCCTGTTTTTAAACGCAGAAAAATTTTGTTCGCATGCCGGGAAAATGCATGCAGGAGCCAGATGGCGTCGGCTTTTGCGTCAATTATTGCGGGAGATCGAATAGACGCATTGTATGGCGGAAGTACGCCCGGAAAGGAAATAAATCCGGTTATGGCATCGGTTATGGCGGAAGAGGGGATTGACATGGCGCATCGCATCCCTCGTTCCATAGATGACGTAATATCCGAGACAACACCCGATACAATCATCACAATGGGTTGCGGAGATCAATGTCCTTTTCTACCCGGCGTGACTTATGAAGATTGGGACTTGCCTGATCCTGCGGGGAGGGATATTGATTTCATGAGACAAGTGCGCGATGACATCCGGCAACGGGTTAAAAAACTGATCGGGTGAAAACGTGATGGCGTCGTTAAAAGTCCCATCTACTTCGTTGTAGCGATTTTACATCCGCTCGGGATACTATATGTATGCCGTCGCAAGTGAAAAATCACTACGCCTTGTATATGGAACTTTTAACTTAGCCATCTTCACCAATCTTGTGACTTTTTACAAGTTCATCAAAACATGAGGCAGGCGCAAAAATCATTTTTATTTGACATTCTCAGCAAAACGATATCTTGCGATTCCTTCTAAAACCCCCCCTGCACATTGTTTTCCCGCAAAATAAATACCCTTGCCCTTTTTTATGACTTTGCCTGTCCTGTCCTTTTTCTCGCCCTTGGATCCCACGGCCACGCACAGGGGATCTCCTGTCAGCATTTCAGCTGTGTTTGCGCAGATCAAAAAGTCCGACAACGGGGTCTCCCATTTGTAGCTTATATAGCGAATGGCTTTTCCTTTGGACGCCCGGTAAGGGAGAATGTGAAGAATTTCCTGATCGTAGTAGACCAAAGAATATCGACATTTGTTCTTGGATAAAAGATCGTGAATTTTGGACACCCGGTCTTTTTTGGGTGGCATCTTGTAACTGATCTTGAATTTTCGCTGTTTTGATTTGTTCTCTAATGTTAGAAAATCGTATTTTTTGAGCAGTTTTTTGATTTTTTCCGGCTCCCAGCGGTTGCTTATATGGGTTTCCCAGCCGTTATCATAGTGATGTTCCTTGCTGTAATAGATTTCCGTGCCGGCCGAGGATATGAGGATGTCGGGTGCCGGGATCCGATTTTCCTCCAAAAATTCAATCAATTCATTTATAGGTTTCACACTTGTTGTGCAGAAGGCGGTTTTTTTATGGTTGTCTGTTATCCATGCTGCAAAATTGTCCAGTTCTTCCGCATTTTCACACATCAGTACATCATCCACATCAACGACCAGAAAGCGTTTCAGTTGGGTCAGGCGTTTACCGACCGGTGTCTTGGATGTCGTTGATTTTTTCATCTTTTCCATGTTGAGCGTTTCGGCCAGTGGGCGTAGCTCTTTTAAATAGATATCGGCATGACTGTCCCACGTGTAATATTTGCGGACATTCATTATGCCGTTGCGCGAGCAGGTCTCCCAGTATTCGGTGTCCGTGAGGAGTTTTTTGATTGCTTCGGCGATTTCCGCGGTATTTGTGGCGTCAACCAGTATCCCGTTGTCACAGTATCCGATGATATCGCGCGGTCCGCCGTCATTGGTGGCGACAAGGGGTAGACCGGCTGCCCCGGCTTCAAGGAGGGTAAGCCCGAATGGCTCCGTCATTGCGGGATTTACAAAAACCCCGTGCTTTTCCGCGGCAATTCTGTAGAGCGCCGGCACCTCGTATTCAACATCATGCTTTTTGGGGATAGCCAGTTTTCCGTAAAGGTCATACCGATCCATCTCCAGGAGCATCCGTGTCAGTACATCCTTTTCATTATCCTCCATTTCATCGATATCTTTGCGAATACCTGCAAAGATGGCCAGGTTCGCGAGGGCTTGAAGTTCCTGGTCCTCCCCGTAGGCCTTTATCAGACCGGTTATGTTCTTGCGCTTATCCGGCCGGGAAAGCGCAAGGATCAGCGGTTTATCCGGGAAAATGAGGAAACGGTCGAGTTGCCTGAGCAAGTTGGCCTGGGCGTATTTTTCCATTTCCGACTTTTCTTCTTCGGGAAGCCGGTCATGGTAAAAAGGATAAAATCGATCCACGTCGATGCCCGGCGGAATTACCCGGTATTCCGGAAAATCGCTGTTCATGTAGCTGCAGTACTGCTCGGTTTTTTCCTGGTTGGTACTGGCAACAACGAGATCGGCGGATTTT
>SLIE01000114.1 GCA_007135795.1 Desulfobacterales bacterium | reverse complement strand
TCATCATGACCATCAGCGTTGGTATGAGAACGCCGACCATGGCATGTATGATAGCACTTTGGGCTGCGATCAGCTGTATGTATTGCTCAAAAGTTATGCCGGCTTGAAACAGCATTTCGTCCAGTCCGGTTCCTTCCAGGCCGCCTGTGACGCCGACGATGATAGGGGTGCCCACCGCACCAAAGGTAACCGGCGTGCTCTGGATCATCATGCCGATCATGACTGCTGCCAGGGCCGGGAACCCCAATGCGACCATAAGCGGTGCGCACACCGCTGCCGGTGTTCCAAAACCCGATGAGCCCTCGATAAAACTGCCGAAAAGCCAGGCGATCAGAACGACCTGGATGCGCCTGTCCGGGCTGATGTTGGCAATTCCGCCGCGAATGGATGCAATGCCGCCGGAATGCTTGAGGGTGTTTAGCAGTAAAATGGCGCCAAATACGATCAGCAAGAGGTCGAAGGTTAAAAACAACCCTTGAATCGTGGACGCAATGACATGAACCACTTGAACCTGCCAGAAAGCAAGAGCGATGATGACCGCCAGTACATAGCTTATGGGCATGGCTCTTCTTGCAGGCCACCGGAGTCCTACCATGAGAATTGCTGCGCTGAGAATGGGTAAAATCGCCAAGAGTGCCTGAAGACCTATACTCATAAGAACACCTCCTCGAGAATAAGTTACAATGGGTTCCCATGGGATAAAAAAACTAAGAGAACCGATGGTTACCGGTTGGCCCGGCCGACTGAAAAGCAGTCATTCATGTGAACAGCGGTTACAGAACAAGAAAAAAAATTTTTGGATCTATTTTTTGGATCTTTGGAACGAAGGCGTGTTAATTGGTAATACTATTTTTTTAAAAATGGCGGGATCGGAACTATTTGTCAAGAAAAAAATGAATGTAATTCATTTTTGAACTTTGAATATTAATTAAATATAAGTTTTGATTACGAATACGCATATAAAAAAATTATCGTAGTACGGGTATTTTTATTTATATAATTGGTAATACCAATTTACAAACTATCACAGATGAGAGAAGGAATTGTCAGACTCCGCTTCATAGATTGGTAATGAGCGAAGCGAGCCCAACAATCTTTATGGCGTCGTTAAAAGTCCCATCTACTTCATTGTAGAAATTTTACATTCGCTGGGAATCAAATCCCTACGTCTTGTATATGGAACTTTTAACTTAACCATCTTCTCCGAGTTTGTGACTTTTTACGAGTGTATCAATCTTGATATAAATCAACCTACGATCCGGCAAAATCATGACCTGCAGGGATGCGGATAATAGAAGGGTCCACTTTTCTCACCGATTCCGTGCCGGTGAGCACCATACACGCGATCAGTTCCTGTCGTATCTTTTCAAGATACTGTGCTGCACCTTCGCGCCCCCCGCCTAAAACAGCGGTGGAAAAAGGCCGGCCAATAAGCACGGCATCTGCGCCAAGCGCCAGCATTCGCAGCACATCGATGCCGGAACGGACACCGCCATCGACAAGCACGGTAATCTGCCCGCGAACCGCCCCGGATACATCCCGCAATATCCGGGCCGTACCCGGCGCCCCGTCCAGAACCCGACCCCCATGGTTTGAAACAATGACCCCTGCGGCTCCGGCATCCACACACATTTTCGCCTCATCGGAAGTCATTATCCCCTTGACCAGGAACCGAGCCGATGTTCTGCGGATTACCTCGGCCAAAGCCGCCGCCGGTTTGGGCGACACCGGGCGGCCCATTTTGCGCAATGTGACCAGGCCGGCGGCATCCACGTCCATCCCCACGACCGTCGCCCCCGTTGCCAACGCTTTTTCAAGTTTACCAAACAATTCATCTTCTCCCCACGGCTTGATAAACGGTATCCCCTTCCCTTCAAGGGCTTTGATCGCTGCAAACCCGCTTTCATGGATGAAATCCGGAACCCCATCACCCGTGCAACCTACTGTTCCAGCTTCTACACAGGCGGTCAGCTTGGATCCGATATAATCTGATTCCTCCATTTTCCCGCCCATGTTAAAAGAAACACCGCCGATGGGGGCTGCCAACACCGGCATGGAGAGTTCAAAACCTGGAATTGAAACGGAAAGCGCGGGCTCTTCCACCCCATGCAGGCATCGCATGTTCAGCTTGATCTCGGAAAGGGCCTGAATGTTGTCCTGAAACGTCGACCCAGTTCCAAGCCCCCCCATGCCAGGCACTTCACCGGCACAAACGCGGCCATCACACACCGGGCAAACCCTGCAATACCCTTTCATTAACTCGCGCGCACGCGCATGAATCTCTTTCATGGTTATCTCCTTTGTTTTTTTATGAAGAGAATCTCAGTATGTGTTTTAATTCTATCACTATAACATAAAGTTATTTTCTATTATCGACAAATCTGGTGCACTCATAAAAAGTCAAAAAATCGGTGAGGAAATACCTGAAGGTTTCCCGCAAGGGCAGGGGGGTTGCCCTCAACAGGAAGGCAAGGCAGGCTATATGGCCGGTGTTTGAAGAATGCCGCCTTATTCTCAATGAAAAGGGATTGCGGGAAGTAGATGATGCTATGGCCGATGCCAGGAAAATAATGCAAGCCGATGAAAAAATGCTCCCTTACAGCGCCGTGATTGTGGATGAATCACAGGATTTAGGCGCCCAGGCTTTTAAGCAGCTGCGGCAGATGGTGCCGGAGGGCAAAAACGATCTCTTCATTGTCGGGGACGCGCACCAGCGCATTTACCGGCACAAAGTTGTATTGAGTCACTGCGGTATCAACATCAAGGGGCGGGGGAAAAAATTGCGCATCAATTAGCGCACCACGGAGCAAAACCGGAACTGGGCGATTAGCTTGCTGAAGAATGTCGCCATTGATGATTTGGATGACGGCCAGGACGATCAGAAGGGGTATAAATCCCTGATGCAGGGGGTTAATCCCGTCATCCGTAATTTCCGGTCTTTTTCAGAAGAAGTGGACGCCATTACGGATTTTGTCAAAAACCATCCCAAAACTCCGGGCAGTATTTGCCTGGTCGCCCGGACAAATCAATTGCTGAAAAGCTATGGCGAGGCGTTGTCCCAAAACGGCATCCCCTTATACACCATAAAACGAAGCGTCCCGGAAGATCGGCGGGCCGAAGGTCTTCGACTGGCGACGATGCACCGGGTAAAAGGGTTGGAGTTCGATACAGTAATTATTGCCGGCGTAAGTGACGGCATCGTGCCATTTGAAAAATCTTTAAGCGACACCTTGGATTCGACCATCCGGAAAAGTGCCGAAATTCAGGAGCGATCGCTATTGTATGTTTCGGCTACCCGGCCGAAACGTGAACTCCTGATTACCTCGTTTGATATGAGGCATGGCAAGCTGCGGGAAAAACCGGGATGCCCAACATTCATACCACGTAGGTCGGCCTTTGCCGGATATGAGCCGGGGAAAGCGATCCACATCCGGTTTAGTGGTCACAAAACCAGGGGCTCGCGTTCTTGGCCCGAAATTAGGCATCCAGCGTATCCTGATCTGAGAAATATGATATGTCGATCCCCAATTCTCAATATATTTTTCCAGCTCCGGGTGCAAAATGCCGCCTTGCTGCCGCATCGCTGTCACAATGCCCAGGATGAATACGGCAATGTCTTTTTCCTTAACCTGCCGAATGGGAGACCTGATCCGGGATATCCACCAGGACTTTCCGGTCTGAACCACAGGATACACAGCTGCCGCTAATTTCCCGGTTTATATTGTTACATGCGGGGCAAAGGTTCCGTCGCTGGCCGGCATACGAATCCAGCGGGTCCCCCTTGTTCACCGGAAAAATAAAATATAACCTTTTATCCGTTTTGCTTTTGAAAAACTCCACGTAAATGGATTGCAGGTCTGTGTCGATCCGGCTCCCGTGCAGCGGACTCTTGCCGGCCCATCCCATAAGCCCGCATTCCCTGCAATGGACTGCGGGCAGATGCTTTTGTCGCTCGTCATCGGTTAGATCATCGGCAAAGCGGATCCGTGGCTTTTCTTCAACCGATACCACCATACGCCTAAGCTCACGGCACCAGTGCTGGATCCGCACATGCAAAAACGGACGGGGGTGTTTTTGGTCGCCTGCCCTGGCTTCGCAAATAAGGGCTACCATGCTGTTTACAAGATGAATCTGGTATGATGGATCCCCGCTTTGCAGTTCTTTTGCTGTGGGGGTCAACCCCGATAACACCGTGTCATAATGCCTGGCCTGACCTTCAAGCACCTGAAGAAGATTGCGGAAAAACAGGTGCCTCTTTAGTGCCTCTCCCAATAGGACCCGCCATTGGTGAGCATTCCATTGTTCTACTGAAATCTCAATTCCGGTCCACAGCTTTACCTGACTGCGCATCCAGGAAGGGTAATCCGGATAGGATTCAGGCAGCAAAATACTGTATTGATCTGGGGGCGGGATAAAGCTTGTATCGAATTCCCGGTCGTCCGCTCCCTTCCTGTCCGAAGTAAATTCTCCGGGAGTCTTTTTGGATTCTGTAATGATGGCATCAGGAGCAAACGGCTCCCCGAAAATTCTTGCGGCATAATCGCACAATCGACCAATGCTTTCTTTGCCGCCAAGTGTGGCAGACGTTCCCACCGGGCATACATAATGCGCCGGTGCCCCCAGTTTTGTTTTGAGCCTACGGAGCAGGCAGGCAAGGTCTGTACCCTGGGCCCCGTCAAAGGTGTGCAACTCATCCACTACGCTGTAACGGAGTGTTTCCGGCCCGTTCTGCTCCCAGAGCTTTGCGTCCCTGGGGCGCGTCATCAAGTAATCGAGCATTTTGTAATTGGTCATCAGGATATCCGGCGGGCTACCGCGAAGGAGCCCCTTGTCAGTTATGACGGAATTTTCCGTCATAACTGACTGTGGAGATTTTTCTGCCTGGCCAACATACATCCCCGCGGTGACTTTGCCTTTCAGTGCCGGCGTGTTCCAGATGACTTTTGCCAGCCGCGTGGCCTGATCATAGGCCAGGGCATTCATGGGATAGATCAGCACGCTTTGATGCCGGGCTGACCGATGTGGCGCCGGCAGTGATCGAGTATCGGGTAGGTAAAGCATTCGGTCTTTCCCGATCCGGTGCCAGTGGCAATAATCGCGGGCTCAGGATTTGGCGCGGAAAGCCGCTTAAAAGCATTTTCCTGGTGCTCAAAGGGAACAAATGCCACCGGGATATCGGAAAAAAAGTATTGGCTTTCTGGCTCTCCCTGGCGAAACGGCAAGTTTACGGACAGGTACGGCCCCTTGAACAACTCTCCCGGCGTGTTTAGAAACTGCTCCAGCATGCCGTGAAAAAACGGAGTGGTCACATGAAATGTGGTGGACAAAAAATCCTTGATGCCCTGCTCGATCTGCCTGGAAAGTACGGATGGAATCATATGAACTCTTTAATGGCGATTGGCGATATGGCTACATACATCCGTTCAAAAGACCTTTGTTTATGGATGATCGGTATGCAAAAACAAATTATTGCATAAAAATTTGTGTTGACATAAGTAACGTCTTTCATTATTTTTTAAGAAAATAAAGCTTGGTCCGGTGCTGCTTGTCGGCTCGATAGGGTTTCGCCCCGCCGGACATCATTTATAAGCCCCCGATTAACGGGGGCTTTTTTTATGGCAATGCATTGACCCATTCAATAACAGGACTCCCTTCCGGAAATACCTTGAGGCCATCTTTCTTATTTGCCGCTGTATTGCAAGAGTTGTATATCAGGGGCAACAATGGTGTAAAGAAAGAATAATCCTTCTTGTCGTAGCGTATAGCATGATAAATGCTATACGAGCAAAGGTCTGCAAACTGAACCCCCTCTGACAACTCACTTGAGACAAAAAGAGGCATTTCAATGATATTTTTCATGCGGAGCCCGGAGCTAGTTCCGCTTTCCAAAAAATAAGAATGCTTCATCGCCAGAGAAATATTTGCATTTTTGCCAACATCATCGGTAATAATGACCGCTTTATGTTTTTTATGGCATTCCGCCATGTAGCTCTGTATCCTTTCACAGAGCAATTCCCAGGCCTTCCGGTGCAGTTTGTTGCGATCCATATAGGCCTCCAGGTGCCGCTTATCGATAACAACGGAAAATAAAGACATTGGGATACTACTGAGTTGCTGATAGTACACGGCGACCAGGGAGTTTATTTCCACGTCGGTCAACAACGAGAGAAAAGGATGTCTTTTGCGCTCCGCCGGGATTCTTATCCAGTTTGATTTGATTTCACACTGGGCCAGTTCGAGCCTGGAGCGGCCGCGTCGCGCAACAAGGTCTATCAGTTCTCTTTTTTTACGAATAATCGGCGCGTAGAAGTTTCGCCATTTGTGTTCAAACAGCCCAAAAGCGGTTATTACGTAAAGCCAGTCTTTTTGAGTGACGGTGCCGTCTTCATTCAGCTTCTCCGTTTCCGGGTCCAGATTGCCGGTTTCATCCACGTAAAAAAGGTACATGTTATTCCAATCTCACAAAAGGTCGCGCTCCAAGACGATACAGTTTATAATTGCCCGGCCATTGATGCAGAAATCCTTTTAAAAACCTGGTTCAGTTCCCGACATGCCTGCTTGTCCTTTTTTATCAAAAAATCGATCAGCAACGAAACAGCCGGTATGGCAAAATCTGAAGCGAACTGTTTAATTTTATCTTCTCGAATCGACAATACTTTTGCATTGATTTTGCCGGTTCTTGAAAAACTGTCCAAAGCAATACAAAAATCGGCAGGGCCTTGCCACAGGACTTCACCTTTTTTTACTACCTTCCTGGAAATCCTGTCTTTCAAAAAATGCGGTGATTGACCGGTTAGCAAATGTTCAAGCTTTTGAAGCGCATGCCCCTCCTCCATCATTTTCAACCACTTTTTTTCGATTTGGTCGAAAAACTTTTCATCCAGCGTTTCAGCACTATTCACCAACAATTCATTTATCGCTTCGTTAACAGCATCTATATCCTGGAACCAGATCCAGGGATATCTTGCAACGGAATGCAACTGGGCCAGATAAAAACGGGCATATTCCGGGCTTTCAAGCTCCTCAGGGATGGAGAGGAACCACCATCCAAGCGCTGCGGCGAGTTTCGGACCTGCAAAACCATCTTTAAATGAATCAGGATCATCGTCGTGTTTGCACCGGTAAGCGACCCACCCGTCAAGCGCTGTTCCAGACGCATGGGAAAAAAAACGTGCCCATATTCTGTGCGTGGCGGAGAAAAATTCCTTGGGTGTAATCCATTTTTCCTGCAGACCGGCTTTCAGCAGTATTGAGGCAAATTGCAGGTCGATTGACAGCAGCCCCCCGGGACGGTGCATGGCGTAGTCTTCAGAGGTCATTCCCTGCACCAGTTTATCCATAGTATCCCGTGCGCGCTTTCGCTCCTTTTCCCCAATATCTTTGTTTTTCTCCTGATGCTTCTGTTTGCCCTTTAACGGCAAGGGTTCTGGTCTGTCAACGACATCTTCTCCGTCTACATCGCCATCCAGATCATTTCCAGGTTCAATCGGTGTTTGCTCCTTGATCCTCCCATTCTGCCAAAACTTCATCAACCGTGGCTTCTGTCAGTTCACGAAGCGTATCTGAAAGCGCACTTAAAAGCAGTTCACAAGCAAAATGACAGCGCCTTCGCAGCTCATATTCACTCCAAATAGTAGTAACTTCATTTAAAGACGGTTCCAGGTTTGTCACTGCATATTTGAAGTGATCTCGTATGAGCGTTTCTGAAAGGCGATTGGGTTTGTCCTGAAGGGGAGATCAAGACCCACTCGATGGTGCGCTTGAATCTGGAATAGCGGTCTTTCACGTCAAGGGAACTGTTTGGATATGGCTGAAGAAAGGCTTCTCTTAGAAGCCGTCTTTCTTCAGGAACAGAATTGAGGTCATTAACGGAAAAATACTCGCCCTGCGCTTCTATGGCCTCCCTGGTGAGTGTGCCGCCTTCCAGAATTAATTTTTTCAGCCCATTGTCGCCAATTCGGGCTTTTCTGACCTTGTAAATCTCTATGCCACGGGGTGTTATACCCACCGGGGCAGTTGATTCTCCCATATCAGTGTGCAAAATTCCGAACCCCCGGCACGGCATGATATAAGTATTGAGCGACGATCCGCCTCTTTTGCCGAAATCCAGCGACACGCTGCCCGTGTCAAAAAATTCCGCCAGTTCTTTTTTAAACAAATCCGGGCCGATCATGCCATAGAGGGCTTCTGTGCCATCATTTGACGCTTTTATCCGGGAAGAGGCGATAATGACAAACTCCATTCGGGCAAGGGCTTGTCTGAATTTCTCATAATCAAATTCAGCCTGGCCGTCTTGTTTTTCAAGGTCCTGCTGGTAGTATTCGCCAAACAGCCATGGCAGAAGGGTCAGGTAGCGCGCACGGATGGATATGGTGGTGATGTTGGCAACCAGTTTCTGCTCTAGTCCCTGGTCAACCTGCCTGAAACCCAGAATATCCAAGCCTTTTATGGTTTCACGTTCACCGTTGTTCCAGAAAATCTCCATTTTCCTCCAAATACGTGCCTGTTCAGTCGTAATAATCCGGCCGGGACACATTCAGCCATGCCAGTGCATCCGGCTTCGGGAATTTTTCGACAACCCCTTAGAAAAATGAAGAGTTATGCAATTTAATGCAAGCACTCTAACCAAAATTAACTTCGATTTTCCAACCAAGGGATAACTGTCTAACATCTGATGCAAATTAGTTCTGCCTGTCGTTTTTGTATAAAAATCGTATGGTATTGAAAACGTAGTTGCACCAAATATTATCCCTTGCAAAAAAGTTTTCGGAGAAAAAACATAACCTCTACATGCATTAGTATGAGCTATTCCTGGCGGGTAAATAGCGCCGAATAATGTTCTTTCGTTTGGAGGCGGCAGCATTGCCCTATAAACCAATCTATAGCAATCTATTACTGGCGTTTGGTTCCAAGGGGTCTTTGGAGTACGCCTATAATACTCATCTCTTGAGCAAGCCTGGACATAGTTTGTTCGGGGTAGATAGTTATCCGGCAAATCAATAAGATCGAGATGATCATAATGGGCTTTTTCAGTGCATTTAGTTCTTGGAGTTTGATGTAAAGGATTCCCAACAAAAAAATGGGGGCCGGAAAGAATCAATTCTTCTGCCGTATCCGGGAACCGTGTTTCTCGACGTATGGTACCGTCACGTTGCGCATAGGTCTCATCAAACATGACTGTGGAAAAATATTCACCCTCCAAATCTCCCAGCTTTTTAGGCTGGGCAGCAAATTTTTCCAATACACCGATCAATTCCTGAGAGTGCAATGCAGGAAGCCTTGCCTGAAGAGGCGGAGTGCCGGTTGCATCATAAAGACTTGCAAAAAGTTTCAATTCTAATTCAGTCACTTCTATGATGCGGGAGGCATGACCCTGAATATTCCAATTATTATCATCATCCTTGATCCCTGAAACCGGGCCACGACCGTCATGATCAAAAC